>DTVI01000271.1 GCA_012963655.1 Sulfurimonas sp. | reverse complement strand
ATGTCGACCATCTGGCTTTTCAATGAAATTGTTGGCGTCTGACTGTAGATTCGGCCTGTGCTTTCCAGAAATGAACTGAAACGGTTAAGGAGTCTCCGTCAAAAGAAATATCGTTTAAAGCTGAATCGCTTTATGGTCGAAGGTGTCAGGTTGGTAGAGGAAGCGGTAAAAGCTGAAAGGGTGGAATCTGTTTTTCACTGTTCTGATGCGTTGTCGTCCGAGCGGTCAACGGCCCTCATGACTGAGCTGAAAATGAGAGATATTCCCATTATGGTAATTGATGAAAAAGAGATGGAAATTCTCTCAGATACGGTACAGAACCAAAGAGTGGTGGCTCTGGCCACCATCCCGGTGCACCATTATTCACAGCCTGCCTCACTAAAGGACAACTGGCTTTATCTTGATAGTGTCCGAGACCCGGGCAATCTCGGTTCTATGCTTAGAGCTGCAGACTGGTTCGGTCTCAAAAATATAACCCTTTCTCCTGCCAGTGCTGATCCTTACAACCCGAAGGTAGTCCGTGGCGGCATGGGGGCACATTTTCATCTGAATGTTCATATAGATATACCACTAAGTGATCTCAAGAAATCTGGCAAGAGAATCATTGCCTCTGTTCAGGACAGCACACCTATCACCGAACTTGATTTGAAAGAATCTGAGGAGTGGTGTTTGGTGATGGGAAGTGAAGCAGACGGCATTTCAGAGGAGAGCCGGAGTTTGGCAGATCAATTTGTCTCTATACCGGGGACTGGAGGGGCAGAGTCACTAAATGTGGCGGTGGCAACAGGAATACTGTTATATCAACTGACTAATTGAGTTGATATAACGTTCTGGGTATTACGCTAAAACAGGGCTGGATTCCTTAGGATCAAGGTCCAAGTTTTCTATTTCTTTGGTGATCTCACCTTCGATTCTACCTTTCCATAAAGTGATCCAGGCATTTATTCCGTCATCTTGGTTTTCCCTGCCCAATTCTTTAATTTACCCGGACTGTGATGGAAGCAACTCCAGAGATGAGCAACGAACCTGAACCCCATGAGTGTAATATTTACAGCAAGAGGAGCATTTATCCTCGTCACACTTTCTTTGCTTTTTTCCGGCTTCCTCACCTCAGCGCTAATTTTGCTGTTTGACCCTGCCGGTCAAGCATTTCTTCCATCCACTCTTATTGTAGGCGAACTGTTGCTCGTTGTTCCTCTCATCGTAATCCTCACTCGGAATACAGTAAATCTGAGAGAAACATTGAGAATCAACCCTGTCTCGAGAAGAACATTACTGTTGTCAGTCTTGCTATCTTGTGGAATCGTCGCCTGGGCCGATGAGCTGGAACGAATTGTTGCGCTAATTATCCCGCCTCCGCAGTGGCTGGATCAGCTGGGACAATTCCTGAGAGTGGAGGACCCGCTGTCACTAACACTTATTTTCATTGGTGCTGTCCCCTTGGCAGCTTTCTCAGAGGAGGTTCTTTTTCGTGGATTTCTTCAGCAGGTCCTTGAAAAACAGTGGAAGGATGTGACGCGGGCAGTTCTTGTAGGGAGTCTGTTTTTCGCTGTTGTCCACCTCATCCCTTACTGGGCCGTTCAGATTTATCTTCTGGGTGTTATCATGGGATATTTAGCATGGATTACAAACTCCATTTTCCCCAGTATGATTTTGCACGGAATAAACAACGGTATTGCATTCAGTTTTGCGAACTGGGAAGATTTTTTCGAGGGGTGGTATACCTGGAACGGCCATGTTTCTCCACTAATTCTTGCAATTGGCACTACCATGACAATTATCGGTTTCAAGCAGCTCAACAGAACCTTAACACCGGTCCTAGAGAGTTAACATGATGTCAGCACATCCAATAGGGTCATCTATGGTCGGTACGGAAGTGGCCGTTCTCCTAGACACTTTTCGTCGCCTAATCCGCCGGAAGGCCAATGCCAATTTGCGGAGACTCATCAAAAAAACGCATGCGGCTGATCTAGCATTGCTGTTCCGCTATTTCAATGAACCGGAAAAAAGTTTTGTCTTCACCCTAATCCGGGAAAGCGGGGAAGCGACGGGTGAGCTACTCAGCGAGCTTGATGAGTCCATCATCTCTGAACTGTTGTCTCCGCTGGAGCCAGCCGATGTGGCGTCCATGCTGAGCGATATGGGTTCCGACGATATGGCTGACATACTGAATCTTTTAGAGGACGAGAAAGCCCAGGCAATCCTCGAAACGCTTCAGAGAAAAGAGTCCGAGGAAATAGAAGAGTTAATGGCTTACGCCGATGACAGTGCCGGTGGCATTATGTCCTTGGATGTCTTTTCACTGTCTGAATCAACGAAAGCCATGGATGCTATTACAGCTATTCAGAGTTCTGAAAAGGCTGAAATGGTGTTTTACCTCTACGTCACCGATGAAGCTTCACACCTCACAGGCGTAGTATCACTCCGCGATCTTGTAACAGCACCCGCCAGTGCTGAACTGAAGGGTCTTATGGAGCGAGATGTTGTCCATGTGACTCCCGATACGGATCAGGAGGAAGTGGCAAAGTTGGTCTCCAAATACAACCTGCTGGCCATTCCAGTGGTTGAAAAAGATAGAACACTTCTTGGTATTGTCACCGTGGATGATGTTGTGGACGTGATTCGCGAAGAAGCGACGGAAGACTTTCTGCAGATGGCGGGTATTGGTAAGGATAGAGAGATACTTATGAAGTCCACTTTTGACAATGTCAAACTCCGTCTCCCTTGGCTCTTTGCCAGTTGGATCGGCGGCACCATTGCAGCCTATGTCATCGGTGCGTTTGAACCTTTTCTGCAATCAGTCATCGCACTGGCAGCTTTTATTCCTGTCATCATCGGCATGGGAGGTAATGTAGGGACACAATCATCCACCATCATTGTCCGTGGATTTGCCACAGGAAGACTGCAGCTTTCGAAGGTTGGTTCTGTTATCTGGAAAGAGATACGGGTTGGGTTAATCCTGGGAATTTTCTACGGAATTCTCTTGGGCGCGGTGGCCATGCTGAAGTTCATCGACGCGCCGCCTGAACTGGGGCTTGTAGTTGGATTGGCCATCTGTGTTTCCATGATTATTGCCACATCCATCGGCACACTGGTTCCCATCGTTCTGAGAAAGCTGGATGTGGACCCGGCCATCGCTTCCGGACCATTCGTCACCACAGCTATCGATGTTTTCGGTCTCCTCGCCTATTTTCTCATCGCAATATCTTTTATCCCTTCCATCTGAGCGGTAAGAATGTTCGCCGCCCTATTTTCCTTAACGGTCACTCTTTATGCTGCCATCCTACTTTTTTTTATTCTGGGACTCTTTTCTACAAGGGAATCCCGGACTGAGAATCAGCCGTTTGTATCCATTGTGATTCCAGCCCGGAACGAGAAAGATCACATCGAAAACATTCTCCAGGATGTGACCCACCAAACCTATCCCATTGACTATTATGAAATAATTGTTGTGGACGATGAATCCAGCGACATTACATCAAATCTGGTCAACGCCTTTTCCCAGCGTTATCCAAACGTCAAACCCATGAGCTCACAGGAAGGATCGCCTCATTTAAAAAATAAAAAACGGGCTCTGGATGTGGGAATCAGAGCATCCAAAGGAGAAATTGTCCTCGTCACAGATGCAGATTGCCGCGTTACCAGCCGCTGGGTGGAAACTATGGTTTCCTATTTCACTCCTGACGTAGGGTTCGCAATCGGTCATTCTCAGGTTGATTCAAACGAAACGCTAAATCAGCAGATCGAGGCCCTCGATTATCTAATGCTTTCCGCTGCCGCCAGAAGTACAGCTCAGTTGGGTGTACCTTTTGCCTGTACAGGGCAAAATCTAGCATACCGGAGAGCTGCATTTGATGAAGTAGGTGGATTTTCTTCCTTCGCCGATTCCCTCGGTGGGGACGACAACTTTCTGTTGCAGGCTGTCAGACGAAAAACTTCCTGGGAGATTGTGGCAGCACTCAATCCTAACTCCTTTGTCAAGACTGTTCCCTGCAATAGCAGAAGCGAGTTCGTTTCGCAGCGCATCCGATGGGCATCCGATTCACTCTATTTCAAAGAGGCAAATCCGCTCTTCTTCATTGTCATCGTCACAACATTTCTGGCAAACCTTTTTCCGGTGGTGTTTGTAATAGGACTCATTTTCGGTCTGGATTCACTGTCTCCACTCATAAACGGCTTAGCCGTTAAATTCTTCGCTGAAGGATTCATGATGGCCAAAGCCACACGCCTGTTCAACAATCGCGATTTGAGAAAAGCATTCGTCTCGTGGTTCCTGTTTCAGATACCTTATATTGTTTACATGGGCCTCACCACACTTACCGGTAAATCAACAACATGGGGAGGCCGCCAATCATGAAAATCTCCTACCGGTGGCTCTTGGTGGGCTTGGCGGTGGTTCTGTTACAGGCTGATGAAAAGGAAGAAAAACTTCATTATACCGTCACTTTATTGAAGATTCCGTGCGTCGATGTGACCATGGTGAATAAAACGGTTGAGCAAAACCAAATGAGACTCGACTTCAGTGCTAAGACCAAAAACATCTTTGATTACTTCTTTGCCGTTGATAATCAGTATAACACATGGTACAACTCACAAACTTTCCAGATGACAAAATATGCGTCCACCATCAATCAACCTAACACGGACTATTCTTTCGAGCTGAGCTGGAATCCGGAGACGGGAAAATATTCCACATCTAAACAATCATATGGCCGCCCTGAAGGGAGCCACAATATCTTCTCCCTTCTCATGCGAGCACGCCAGCTACCGTGGAAAAAAATCGATACTCTCTGGTGGCCTGTGGAGCATGAAGGCAAACCGTATCGAGGGCGCTACCTCTGGGTCGATTCTACAGAAGTGTCTGTGGGCTCTGAGGAGATTTCCGCTGATCACTACCGACTCGATTTGAAATCCGCTGATGGTGAAACCATGGAACTTCTTGAAGTATCAGACGTCTTTTCATGGGGGATTGTGCTGGACGGATGTGTTCGTCAGCTGTGGATAGAGCAGAATGGTGACAGGAGAATTTTGCGTGCTGAAGTGTCGGTGCGTGGATTTACATTGACAGCTGCGCTGAAAAGTGACTAACCAAAATTCAGATAATAAAAAGTCCTTCCTTCGGGAATACGGACAGACCCTTCTGCTCTGGCTCGGCATTCTCGCTGGGATTGTTATTCTGCTCCAGTTTCATGTTGACAAAAAACTGATCGCCATTGTGACTATCACGCTTGGACTTTTCACGAAGGCATTCGCCGGACTGGGCATCATTATTTCTCTGATTCCCATAGTTGGTCCCCTTATCGTTCATATTTTTACACTACCTTTCTTCTGGCTCATCAATGGCCTCGCCTCTATTGTCAGTATGGTCGCCATCCGGAAGGGCTATAACAGAGAAGTGCTTCGTTCCAGAGTGCTGACCGTTTCTCTCCTGATTGGAATTCTGATCGGGTATATCTTGGGACATTTGCTTCCGATCCGCTGAAAACGGAACGTCCCGCCTGATATTATTATTTGATTAAGGTTACTCTTAAGAAACCCCAGTCAGCGATCTGAGTAAGAAACTCGATAAATAGCACCTGCATGATCATCCGAAATCAAAAGGCTACCATCGGGTAGAGCCTCTACATCAACTGGGCGGCCCCAAGGCTTATCCTTCTGAAGCCACCCTTCAGCAAAAATCTTGTAGTTTGTCACATCATTCCCGTCCAACTCCACAAACATGATACGGTAACCAAGAGGAATACTTCTGTTCCATGAACCGTGCTCAGCGATGAATATCTGATTCCTGTATTCCTTCGGAAACATTTTTCCTGTATAAAAGCGCATCCCGATGGCAGCCACATGCGGAGCAAGTTTTCTCGCAGGTGCTTCATAGTCCGCACAGTCATGACCTGAACCAAATTCAGGATCCAATATTTCGCCGCCGTGACAATAGGGAAAACCAAAGTGCTGACCCGGTTCGCTGGCTC
>DTVI01000270.1 GCA_012963655.1 Sulfurimonas sp. | reverse complement strand
TTAGATAAGATCACTCCTGTACTCATTGCAGAGCATATCCATGATACTATCTTAGATCATGTTCTTAACTCAACTGGAAAGTGATTTATGGTACGGTAACATAAAATATTCCTAGATTTAATACAAAAAATTAACGCTAGTAGCCCGAGGGGTGGAAGAATTATTTTTCATCAAGCAACTTTTTAATCCTGGCGACTCATCTCAATCATCTGATATGTTGTAAACTTGGGCTTAGTAACTATCAGAATCTGAAAAGCAAAGAGAGCGGGATAAAGTCTTGCTATCTTTGAAGAGACAAACCCAAGAATTCCATAAAACCTCCCTTTTCCTAACGTTTGGAAAGGAACCCCGATGCCACGAAGTTGCTGAATTTCAAATCCTGTTTCGTTCAGCATCCGTTTCAATGAATTTATTGTAAAAAAGCGTTTATGTGTGATATCTAAAATCCCACGATCAGCATAATTGAAACGCCCCATTAGCAGATTTAAACGAACTAAGATAAACCCAATATTAGGTACTGAAACAATTACCTTAGGAGTTGTTGGTTCCGTCATTTTATATCGCAAACTTAGCAAAAACTTCTCCGGTTCTGAGAGATGTTCAATGATGTCCAAAGCCAATACCGTATCATATTTTGAAATATCAATCGTCCAAGGATCCAGATCCAAATTCATTTGAATAAACTTATCAAACCCAGAATTATTTGGATTAAAAAGATCTACTCCGGTCACTATTATTTTGTTGTTTCCTAATTTCCTAGCTATGTGGCCAGGGCCGCATCCTATATCTAAAAGAAGTTGCCCATCCAAATCTGTGTTTTTCTTTAAATATTCAACAACTACAGAATGGATAGAATTAACATCGTCTGTTTTATCTTTATAGATCTGATTTGATGAGTGCGGAAATTTCAACGACGTAAACATCCCCATCTTTTGCAGGCGGAACCTGATACTGGCGACGATAACATTCCACGCATATTCCAACCCAGGCACGCGGCATGCTTCATCTCCATAAAAAGTGGGAATCTGGAATTCTTTTATTGACGCATTGGCATGAAATGCCTGCAACAAAATTTCGGTGTCGAAATGGAAATTGTCAGAATTCCTCTCAAACGGGATTTTTTTTAAAAACTGGGTGGTATAGCCTCGAAACCCTGTATGAAATTCTGAAAGTTGGGTTTGACAGATACAGTTTTGTAATCGAGTTAAAACCAAGTTTCCCAGGACCTTATGTAAAGGCATTCTCCCCTTAATGGCAGAAAGCACCTCCATCATTCGAGACCCCAATACCACATGATGGGCTTCGAAAAATGATGTGAATTTCGTTACTAATTCAGGTGCGTACTGAGCATCTCCATGTAATAAAATAACGGCATCAAATCCATTTTCAATGGCATATCGATAACAAACTTTTTGATTGTGCCCATATCCCTGGTTTTTTTTAAGTTTAAGAATAGTGT
>DTVI01000269.1:20360-20753 GCA_012963655.1 Sulfurimonas sp. | reverse complement strand
TAACTATCTTAAGTTTTTTATTCAATTATAAGCCAAGTACATATAACTTTTTACGCTCACTAGAACCCGCTATATTGAGCTGTTTTCTATACTTAGCAATGGTACGTCTCACCATTTTTACCTTGAATTTTTTTTGTATCACATCTAAGAGTTTCATGTCTGAAAGAGGTTTCTCATGAGATTCTTCTTTTACCAAAGAGATTAAAAATTCTTTAATAGCCGCATTAGACACATCATCATCAATGGCGGTTGTAAAGAACTCTTTCATCGCAAAAATACCACGTTCACAGGCAATGTATTTATTAGCGATGGCTCTTGAAATAGTAGAAGGATTATGGCCAAACTCATCTGCTAAGGTCTTAAGCGTTAGTGGCTTAATAGCCCCTCCTGTAA
>DTVI01000269.1:13979-20350 GCA_012963655.1 Sulfurimonas sp. | reverse complement strand
CTCATATTGGTATTCTACTATCATCAAGCCAACCTTATATAAGGTTGCACGGCGCATATCAAGGGCGTCTACTAAGGACTTAGCCTCTTTAATCTTTGCCCTTACATATTCATGTTCTACCCCATAATTATTGTCAATAGTAATGGCCGGATAATAAGCATCATTTATCTTTACCTCTATGCCCCCATCATCATTAAAATAAATCATCAGATCACAAATAATTTGGTGTGAATCTTCAAAATACTCAATCCCCGGAGGATTTCTAAAACTTTGAATTACTTTTAAGGCTTCTTCAAAGAAGGGTTCTTTAGCAAATGAATGAATATCTTCAAGGTTTTCAATAATACGACGAGCCAAGTCATATCCCTCATCAGAAATTTTTGCGTTATCAAGTTGAAAGATAAAGCATTCTTTCACATCTTTAGCCGCAATACCTATAGGGTCAAGATAAGCAAAACGCTTTCTTACCTTTTCATAATCTTCCTCACTCACATTAAGCTTCCTGCAAAGCTCCTGCATATCCCCTTCAAAAAACCCATCTTCATCTAGGTTTTCAATTACACTCATCGCTATCTGCATAGATTTTGGCGTCGGAAACAACCTACCATCCATCTGCTCATCTAAGACCTCATATAAAGACTTCTTAACGATGGTAAGCGCTTCTATTTGTTCGCTCTGAGAGTTCTTAGCGCCTTGACCATATAAAATCTTTTTAGGAAGACGTTTTTCAAAGTTTTCTTCATATCCAGACTTAACCTCAATAAGAGGGTTTCCTTCAACAAAGGGAGACATTGCTTCTTCTAAGTCACCTAAGGACGAATGCAAGATAGGAAGCCAGTTTCTCAGGGTTGAAGATAGTTTTGTTTTTGATTCTACATTTTGGGAGGTTCTTAAGGCCATAATAGGGCCTTATAAGGGTCTAGAAAAAGGGAAGATAAATTGTTTCTTATATATATTTTCATCTACTTCCCTTTATTTAGATTTTTAACTTTTGTCTTTGTTTTAAAACTTAAAACTTTCACCAAGATAATGACGTCTTACATTTTCATTATTAGAGATTTCATCTGAGCTTCCAGAAGCTAAGAGTTCACCTGCTTTAATAACATAGGCTCTGTCACACACGGCTAAGGTTTCACGTACATTATGATCCGTTATCAAAACACCAATACCAATCTCTGTAAGTTGCTTGACAATACCTTGAATATCCATAACCGCGATAGGGTCAACCCCAGCAAAAGGCTCATCTAAAAGAAGAAATTTAGGTGCATTTACTAAGGCTCTTGCAATCTCAACACGTCGGCGTTCACCCCCAGAAAGACTAACACCCTTTCTGTGACGAATAGGCTCAATATTAAACAGGTTAAGAAGCTCATTTATACGAGTATATCTGTCTTTTTCTTTTTTAATATTAACCTCAGCAGCAACAAGTAAGTTATCCTCAACCGTAAGGTCTTTAAAAATAGAAGACTCTTGAGGAAGATAACCAATGCCTTTAACCGCGCGCTTATGCAAGGGAAGGCTAGAAATGTTTTCCTCATCAAAAAACACCTCCCCTTCAGTTGCTTCAACTAATCCACAAATCATGTAAAAAGTTGTCGTTTTTCCTGCACCATTAGGCCCAAGAAGTCCAACAACCTCTCCACTTTTAACTTCCAAGCTCATCCCACGTACTATGGGTGTTTTCTTAATCGTTTTTACTAAATTTTTCGCTTTTAATGTATGCATGTATATTCTCTTTGATTGTCTTGTTTTTGTATTTTAATATGCATTACATTTACACCTGCTGATATTAAAAATACTTTTAGGCTTTCGTCTGCCCATTCTATAAGATGATAACCCTCTTTTTCTAATTCTTCTAAAAGACCTAAGGATAAAAAATTATCTAAGCCCTTATTATAAAGGTCATAATGAAAAAGCTTAGTTCCATAACATTGCTGAAGAGAAAAAGTTGGTGAAGTCACCACATCAGTTTCTCCAAGATAGCTTGCAAAGGCTTGTGTTAGGCTTGTCTTACCGGAGGCTAAGTCACCTTCTAAGATAACAACACCACCATTAGGTAAGCTCTGCTTCATCTCTTTGGCCATAACTTCGAGTTCCTCTAGCTTAAGGGTAAATATTTTCACAGTTTTGCCGAAACTTTGATAATCTCATCTAGCTTAGTCTTTGCCTTTAAAGATAAGAGTGTTTCTCTTGCTATTTCTAAGCCATCTTGAATATCTCTTGCCATACCTTCAACCATTAAAGAACAGGCTGCATTAATTAAGACAATATCTCTTTGCGCGTCTGTGGCTTGGTTATTAAAGATATTATGAAGGATTTGAGCATTTTCTTTTGCTTCACCACCGATAATAGCTTCAAGACCTACTCTTTTGATACCAAAGGCCTGAGGATCGATTTCAAACTCTTTAATACCAGATTCATCTAAACGTGCGGCATAGGTGATATCTGAGATACTCACCTCATCCATATGCTCACGTGAACTTACTACTAAGGCAGACTTAGCCTTATTTATTTGAAGTGCTTGTGCAATCTTAGGTACAAAACTTTTATCAAATACACCAAGCATAGTTTTTTGTACCCCTGCAGGATTTGTTAAAGGGCCCAAAACATTAAAAATAGTCTTATCGCTAATACTTTTTCGAACCGGCATAATGAACTTCATAGCAGGATGATGATTTTGAGCAAACATAAAACAAAAGCCTGTTTCTTCTAAAAGCGAGGAGGATTGCTTTATATCAAGGTCTAGTCTAACCCCAAGACTTTCAAACATATCTGCTGAACCTGACTTTGACGTAACAGACCTACTTCCATGCTTAGCAACATAAGCCCCTGCAGCCGAACATAAAAGCGCTACGGTTGAAGAGATATTAAAAGAGCCTATCTTATCTCCACCTGTTCCAACAACATCTAAAAGTCTAGGACGCAGTTCTTCAACTATAGGTAAGGCAATAGCATTTGCGCGCATGACACAAGCGGCTGCAGCTAAGGCTTGTACATTTGTGTTTTCATCAAGCTTCATAGACAAAAGAAAGTCTTTCATCCGCTCATCACTCATTTCATGTGCAAAAAGTTTTGAAAAGGCTAAATGTGCTTCATCATAATTCATTATGTAGTCTCTTTTATATATTTATCTTGGTCTGACTTAGGCGTTGACTTCATTGTAGGAATTAAAAGCACTAAATATTTTTTAGAACCCTTAAGATAAGCTAGTTCTATCTCATTTCCCACTTCTACATTTTTACTGGCCTTAACAACCTTACCGTTAATAGATACAACCCCATTAGAAATCATATCTTGAGCAACGGTGCGGCGTTTAGTAATGTTTACTGAATTTAAAAATTTATCTATTCTCATGTTGTATGTCTTATTATATAATTATTTTTAATATTGTAGGGAAAGGAAGCTAAAAGAAGTCTAAGACATGCAATTATTATTCCAATTTCTTCTAAGCTATGAAAGATGTGACTTATATCAACAGTATTTTAAAAAATGTAGGTAATATCAGCTAATACCCTGTCATTATTTTTAATAGCTTCTAAATAAGGTTTTTCTCCACCTACATAGTCTACTATTGCTATATTCGTACTAAGTGCGTCCATAATTTCGTACTCAAGTCAAACCCTTGTAGAACCACTGTTTTCTCATTTCACACCAAAAAAAATGGCTAAGGCACTAAACCTTATTTTTTTATGATGAGGCATAGTGTCTTCAAGTTCATCATGCAGTTTTTTGAGCTTATTCATGTGTTCAAAGGTAAAATATTTTTTGTTTTAACCACCACCAGAATCATTTCATCTTGACCAAACTGCTCTTTAAACTCTTCATAACGAACTAAGGCAGGGTCTTATGTAAGAAACCTTCGGTAGAAGTATCAATGGTAATAGTAGGTAGGTTGGAAATAAAAAAAAAGCACTTAATAATAAAATAAATAAGATAATTTTCTTGGGATAAGAAGCAATAATTCCACCCAAGGTTTCAAAATGACCTTCTGTTTTTGTATGCAAGTTCATAATACTCCTTAATTAAGGAGTATTCTAGTCATTGTAAGTTACGTTTGTGTTAAAAAGCTATTAACCCGCAAAGTTATTATGGTGAATTTTTTCTTTTTTAACTACGATAGCTTTTTGCTTTTCTTTTTTATGGATATCTTTCTCAACAAAGATTTTCTTACGTGTAACAGGGTCCATCTCTGTGTAATACATCACAGCAGAATAAGTAGAAGGTGTTGGTGTAAACACCTGCGCTTGTTCAGGATTCATCTGTAACTCTTCAGAGGTAAAACGCTTCAGCTCATGCATATCTTTTTCTTCACAACCCGGATGCGCTGCAATAAGGTAATAAGTTAAGAACTGTTTCTTACCCTCTTCCCTATTTAACCTGTCATACATATGTTTAAAATCAACAAGTGTTTGCTTGCCTGGCTTACCCATAAGGTCTAAAACATGTTGCTGAGTATGTTCTGGTGCAACCTTCATTTGTCCCGAAATATGGTGTTTTACTAACTCTTTTAAATACTCATATCCATACTCTTTATCTTCAGTAATAAAGTCATAACGAATTCCCGAGGCAACAAAGGCTTTTTTAACGCCCTTAGTGGCTCTAACCTTTCTAAGAAGTTCAATACTACGCTTATGATTAATCTTCATAGACGAACATAAGTGATTGGCGTCAACACAACGTTGATGTGCACAGGTACCATGTTTAAGTTTTTTCTTACACTCATAACCATACATGTTTGCTGTTGGTCCACCAACATCAGAGATGATTCCCTTAAAATCTTTATACTCAGTGAACTTCTTCACTTCTTTTAAAATAGACTCTTCAGAACGTGTTCTAATCGTACGACCTTGGTGAACACCAATAGCACAGAAGTTACATTCACCCCAACAACCTTGATGGGTGTTAATAGAAAATTTAATTGTTTCTAAACACTTTACCGGACCTTCATGTCTATGGTAAGGGTGTAGTTCTCTGGTAAAAGGAAGGTCAGAAAGTGCATCCATTTCTTGCTCATTCAAATAATCACAAGGTGCATTTTGAATTAAATAACGATTATCCACTTGCTCACAAAGACCCTTAGCCGAGATAGGATCATTATTATCATAAAAGGCGTCAAACATATCTATATATTTTTCTTTATCCGCCAAACACTCTGCGTGAGAAGGAATTTGGATATGCTCAAGTACTGGTTCTTTAGAGATATAACAAACACCACGAATATCTTTAAAGTCTTTTTTATCTCTAAGGGCAAGACTTAATTCTTCAATAGCAACCTCACCCATACCGTAGATAAGCAGATCTGCCTTTGAATCAAATAAAATAGGTTTTTTAAGCTTATTCGTCCAATAATCATAATGTGTAATACGTCTTAAACTCGCTTCAATACCCCCAAGAACAATAGGCACTGTCCCCTTAAAGTTCTTACGTATAAGATTTGTATAAACATTAACTGCCCTATCAGGACGCTTAGTATTTTTTCCACCAGGTGTATAATCATCAGAGTTTCTAAACTTCTTAGTAGCCGTATAGTTAGCCACCATAGAGTCAATACTACCCCCTGATACACCCCAATAAAGACTTGGTTCACCCAGTCTTTTAATATCATCATCATTTTTAATATCAGGCTGGCCAATAATTCCAACCTTGAAACCTAGTTTTTCAAGCATACGCCCAACAACTGCAACCCCAATATAAGGTGAGTCAATATAAGCATCTCCCGTGATTAGAATAACATCAAGGCGATTCCAGCCCCGTTCTTTCATCTCTGCTCTCGTTGTCGGTAAGTATTCAAATTTAGGTTTTTTCATAAGCGAATTATAGCAGCTTATGGCTTTAGGGCTTCTCAGGATGCTATCTCAGCCTTATGTTTAAGATAAGTTTTAATTTTGTATATTATTTAATTTTTCTATCTCTCATGTATTTTTGATTGTCACAGTTTAATCTATCATCTGAACTATAAATTTAAATAAAACAATTCTAATAACTGTATCAATTTAAAAATAACCTTTAATCTTATAGTATAAACACAAATATAAAAGCTAACTTTGAGCTAAATAAGTATAAACTTCCAAAATAATAAGCCATACTTATGGCAGAACCTCTAAATACAAGGCCAAGACAGTGTACGATAAAGAACGTTCCACCATTAAAACAAAAATCACGCAAGAACTTCTTATCGTTGATGCGTATATAGAAGACGTAGAAACTTTTTCAGCTATCACGGCTCCTGAAAGCCCGCTTGGTATCATTCTTAGTAAACAAGATGAGTCAGACATAAAACTTCAACGCACTTATGCTAGAAAGAGAAAGCTTATGAACTTTTTAGACCTTATGGGTAAGCCAGGCAAGCAAACACTTGTTGATTTTAAACA
>DTVI01000269.1:0-13969 GCA_012963655.1 Sulfurimonas sp. | reverse complement strand
ATGATGTTAAATCGTTTTTATGTACTAACTGTGGGGGTATCATTGATTTAGAAAGACTTTTAGTTATGTCCAAGGCTAGCCTTTGTGATACCTGTGTAAGTTCAAAATAAGTTTATCAATCTTATAAAACACAGATAAGGTTTTTTGCTTTGGATATATTATAAATATACCTTCTTATGAATATCCATATAAACACTTTCTATTTCTTTATCTAGTTTGGGGAGATGAAGTATATACCAAAACCCATTATCTACTTTTAATAAAGGGTCTAGTTTAGACAGCATCGGGACTTTATCCGCAATAAAAGGATCTATATCTTCTAATATATAGGTATTTTCCAAACCCTTTGTATTCCTTCAATACCTTCTGCTTTAAGCCACTCAAAGTTCTTTCCAAAAGCAATTATATAAAATTCTCTATATTCTCTATCTAAAAATGAAAACTCGTACCAAAAATCAGAAACAATTTTTGATGGCATAGAGATAGGTGATTTACCTCTAAGATGCCTAATACAGAAATAATATTTGAGTACTTTTGTATTATACTGATATCTTCATAATGGATATGAGGATATGCTTTTTTTATCTTGATTACAACACTATCCGGAAATATTAATTTTTCTGTCTTTAACCAAAGTCTTTACGAACTTTTTAGCAACAACTACAACATTGTTTATACTTGCTCAATTTCCCAATTCCTGGATTAAAAGTATTGGTAGGATCTAGCTTGGCATAATGGTTTTGTAAAGTGCTTTCTGCCTTATATAAGTGCCCAACATTATGTTCAGCAGGATACTTAGCGCCTTTTTTATCTAAGAATTCAAGCATTATGTCCTTCATTCTAGCCTTATCAGTACCTTTTTTGAAAATATAATTTTGATGAAATACATTACACATGAAATGCCCATAATGTAAGGTAACATCTATATTGTCTTGCACTTCTTGAGGTAGTGTCTCAACCCATTGTGTATCATTACGACGTAAGGCAATATCTAGTGGTAACATACCCGCAATAGTCTTTTCATGCATAACCGTGTAACGTCCAGCGGCTCCACCAGCAGCAAATCTATGAAGTATTGCTTTTTCAGCTTCTACCGGAGTACATACTAGATACCCACCATTTGAGTCTTCTTTATCTTCAGACCAGTTTTCTTCTAGGTAAGCTAAGGCTTCTTCTATTCCCTCATCTCCCATACTTAAAATAAGATGATGCTCATACTTATCTCTCATTTCAAGTAAACGTTCAGGTATCTGATTTGGAAACAATTGACTTGTGTATTGCATTACCTTATTTGGAATATCTTTTGGTAAAAATGAAAACCCTTTTAAAAGATTCTCAGCCTTTGACTTTATCTTATATAAAAGAGGCATTCTTTTAGTTCCTAGGTATCTAATGGCTACAAAGGTGTCTTTTCCATATTTTTCTGTGATATTAAAAATGGTACGGTGCATATATTCTCCCATCTCAGGAAGGTTCTTGAAATTACTTAAAATATCAACTCTTAGCTTTGCAAGTTTATCAGGATCATTGGTTCCTAGGTAAAACACTTGTTCTCTTTTTGGTATAGCAAAGGTGTCTGTTCTAACGGCAAAAACACCTAGTTTACCCGCACAACCACTACTTTCAAATAATCGTCTCTCATCTGCATTATAACGAGCCGGTATATCTGATGTAACATCTCGAACACGTTCTTCATATTCATTATCAGAAGCGATACCTTGATCATAATTAATCTTAGAAGGATCAAAGTTACCTTCTTCTAAGTTAGTTAATATTTCTTCTGGAGTAGACCCAAGTCCGTCAATACCAAGATTGTTAACAAGGTGCAATTCACCTTTTTCATCAACTTGTGCGTAAATAGCAAATTCAGTATAGGCTGGACCACGTTTTACTAGTGCACCGCCTGAGTTATTAGCAATACCACCTATTACTGTAGCACCTAATTGAGAAGAACCAATAACAGAATGAGGACTTCGATTTATTTTAGCTAGGGTTTCGTCCAGTGAATGTAAGGTTGCTCCCGATAAACTAACCGCTTGTTTTCCTTCATTAATTAAATGAATTTTATTAATAGCAAGGGTACTAATAATAACCACGTCTCTATCATAATCATTTCCACTAGGGGCAGAACCCTCTGTCAGTCCTGTTTTTGCTGCTTGCATGATAATGATACAATTAGCTTTGACACAGGCTTCAATTAATTTCCACTGCTGCACTAATGTGCTTGGGAAAACAACCGCTAGAGCCATCCCTATACCTGAACGAAATCCACTTCTATAATAAGATGTTTTACTTTCTTTTGTTAGAACCTTGTTTCCTCCCACAATATTTTCAAATTCTTGAATTACTGCATCTTGTTCTACTGTTCTTGTCATTATATTATCCTTTTAATTATTTATAAAATATGTGTTGAACTAAAATCATTTTTTTATTTTCTTTGTTTAATAATAATTCTAATACTAGTTTTATGTAAATCATAACTTTATACTATCATATATAGATGATTTTCAAATATTACATAAGCATATACTATAAGATTATCTTTTATTTGTAGGGGTTTTATACCATAAATTATAATCTGAATACTTCTTTTCTTGTATATAGTTGTAGGGAAAGAAGTATTGTGGAAGTTACAAGGGGAGGAGGACATGGTTCATATATTTATATCTTGTTCTTCTCACTTTGCTTATTGTAAGAATTATACCTAAAAATAGATAAAATGAGCAAAACCAAAACTTTCTAAGGGATAAGAGCCTGAGACAAATGAGCCAAAAACTTAAGATAAGATTCATTGTGAGCGATATTTTACCCGCCCTTAGGTAAAATATCGCGTTGCACATACTATGTTCTAACATCGGCCTTTTCTGGCGCTTACATATATTTCGTTGTATTTATAAATTAATCTATCTTTACCAAATGAAGTTTTAGAAGTGCCTTAGAATCTTATCTCTTTACACTTTACTAAGGAGTAGGCCTTACTTATTGTCTTTTAAAGCTTGTTCTCTTAGTTTATCTTTTTTACTTTTTTTCTTTCCCTTTACCGGTGCTGGGCCCTTTGCTTTAAGCGGGGCTTGACCTTGAAGTTCAAATCCTTTTATAGATTCTCTTTCAAGTTTGATATTAGAGCGTTTCTCAATTAGTTTAAAATGTTCTTGACTTTCATGGTCTATGAAAGAGATAGCTAAGCCATCTCTACCTGCCCTACCTGTACGACCTATGCGGTGAATATAATCATTAGGTGAGCGTGGAAGGTCAAAGTTAATTACACAACTAATACCATCTATATCTAAACCTCTAGCTGCAATATCCGTTGCAAAAAGAATCTTTACCTTATTGTCTTTAAACAGCTTAAGGGTAAAGTTACGTTCTTCTTGATCTAGGTCAGAATGAAAGGCTTCTGCCTTAAAGCCATACTTTCTAAACTTAGTCGCAATATTATGTGCTGCTCTTTTGCTTCCCATGAAGACTAGGGTTTGCTCATACTTTTGTGTTTCTATCAGGTGTCTAAGCAAGGGGCCACGATTTTCGCTGTTTACCTCTATCACTCTTTGAGTAATACTTTGGACTGTTGCTTCTTCATTATCCACACCTACTTCAAGGGCAGTAGAACTTATAGCAGAGGTGTAGTTTAAAACCTTTGGAGGATAGGTTGCTGAGAACATAAGGTTTTGACGCTGACTTGGCATCTCTTTTAGTAATAGTTCAAGTTCTTCTGCGAAGCCAAGATCAAGCATCTTATCTGCTTCATCTAGTACAAAAAACTCAATACGTGAAAAATTTATTTGATCCTTACGTATAATCTCTAACAAGCGACCCGAGGTTGCAACAACAACATCACAGCCTTTTTGAATAGCTGTCATTTGTGCACCTAATTGTTCTCCACCAATAATACTAACAACCTTAAGACGCTTAGGTAAAAAGTATTCAAAGTCTTGGGCAACTTGAGAGGTTAATTCTCTTGTAGGTGTTAAGACTAAGGCTCTAATTTTTGCCTTCCCTTCTTTTTCATCATTAGCTAGCATATTAACTATAGGTAAGATAAAAGAAGCCGACTTTCCACTACCAGTTTGCGCCTTTGCCATCAGGTCTTTTTTTTCTAAAACTAGAGGAATAACCTTTTCTTGAATAGGTGTTGGTTTTGTAAAGTTTTTTACTTGAATTTTGTGTTTAAGAGAAGAAGATAAATTAAAATGTGAAAATGGCATAGGTTTCCTTTACCCCATAATAAAGAAAATATGCTCTACATGAGGTCTAAATATTTAAAGTCAATAAAAAGACGCTTTTTTACTGCTTTTCTTGTAACTTACGCTTAGACTTCATCTTTTGTTTAGCAAGTTCACGCATGTCAGCAACACTATCGCTTTCATCCATGATTTCGACACCAAGAATAGTTTCAACACAGTCTTCAAGAGTGATAATACCCTCAGTCTGATCATATGAATCTAGAACTAAGAACATATGTTCCTTTTTCTTGATGAATAGGTCTAATGCCTTAGAAACAGGTACATTTTCATTAATCTTGAAAAGCTTTTTTTCTAGGCTCTTCATTTGTACAGTGTCATCTTTCAAGGCATGTTTAAACAGTTTTTTTGTCATAACCACACCCGTAATATTATCAATACTCTCTGAATATACAGGAACACGAGAGAATCTGAAAAGGTCTTCATTTTCAATTACTTCCTTAATACTCTTCGTACTTTCAAGTGCAAATACAACAGACCGAGGTGTTAAAATATCTTTTACCTTTATCTCATCTAAAAGAAGAATATTTTCAATAACATCAGACTCATTTTCTCTTAAGATACCATCATCTTCACTCATAAGAGCACTTTCAAGTAGTTCTGCCTTTGTTAAGGCATTAATACTGTCTTTTCCCTTTGATATTCTGTTTGTAACAAAGAGTGTCATGAGAATAATAGGATAAGTTATCCATATAAAAAATTGTATGGTGTAGGCTGAGACAGGAGCTAGTTCTTTCCAATACAAGGCACCAATGGTCTTAGGAATAATTTCAGAAAGAAAGAGTATCGCAAAGGTTAAGACAATAGAAATATAAAACATAGCAGCTGAGCCAAAAATAGCTTCAGCTTGAGCACCTACGGCTGCAGCTCCAAGAGTATGGGCTATAGTATTTAAGATTAGTATAGATGCAATGGATGTATTAATGTTTTTTTTATGTGTTTTAAAAAGTTTTCCAACTTTTGGACGTTCTTTTTGCAAAATAGACACATAAGACATATTAGCCGATAAAAGTACAGATTCTAAGATAGAGCATAAGAAGGAAATCCCTATAGCTAGGGAGAAATAAAGTAGCAACAAGTCCAAGTAGTAAAAGCCTTTAATTATTAATTGGCATTATTATACTCTAATTTTCATTTAACTAGGGTAAATTATTTTTATAGCCCTTTCATTTCCTTTTTATCTAATTGGGTGAACGCTGTTATCATATGTATTGTCAAGACTTACACTAAAGGCAGGAGGTTTATGTGAGCTACTCAAATACTTATTTTTATCCTTCACTTCAAAGATACAATCCACCTCTCCCCTTCTTCAACCTTGCCCCAATGAAGGAACAAAGTTATTGATAAAAGAGCCAAAGTCTCTAAAATCCTTATTTATACTTCTTCTAAACTAATGCCTTGTATTCCAAGGTTACCATATCTATGATACGAATTAGAGACAGACTGTTCAATAAAATAATGCATAAGTTCTAACCTTCCATGTGAAACAAAAGGTTCAGAAGCAACATATCTTGCCTTAGGTGCTAGTTTTTCATACACAGACATAGGTACATTTTCAGGGTGTAAGTATCTAATCCTATCAACAATCAACATCTTATCTATAAGCGTTTCTTCGTCATCTCTAGAAAAGGTATCATCCTTTCCAATAAAGGCCATTTGTTTAGACTCTAACCAAATAAGTTCTGCTTTTTTACATTTTTTTGGAATTGAAACATGAAGTTTTGCCCCCACCATTTTAATGGCCATAATAGTTGTTAAAATTTCATCAAGTTCATCCCTGTCTTTAATTCTTAAAAGCACAGATTTTACAGGTAGATAACGGATAATATTACTTTCCCCTCTAATATGAGAGTAATCATGTTCTTTTAAAAACTCTACCTCATACCAATGGGCAAAATGACAGATATGACGCATAGCTCTTTCACATTCATCATTAAAGACGGTATCTCTTGTTAAAAAGATACGCATCTGGTCTATATATTTATTAGAGCATGACTCATAAAGATTTGTTTCTTTATAATGTATATTCATAAACTGCCCAACATAATTAAAGCCACCCGCTTTTTTACCCGAGCCAATAGCTGACTTTCGCATGCCTCCAAAGGGTTGACGAATGACAATAGCTCCTGTTGTTCCCCTGTTAATATATAGGTTTCCTGCTAATATCTTTTCTTGCCAATAATCTTGTTCTCTTTTATCTAAAGACTCTATCCCTGAGGTAAGCCCATATCCTGTGGCATTAACAATATCTATTGCCTCATCTAAATCTTGTGCACACATCACAGATAGCACCGGACCAAACAACTCATTCATATGACAAAAATCATTCGTTTTTGTTCCCCATCTAACTGAGGGCTTCAAGATATAAGGATTTTCATTATCTGCATAAGAGGGTTGCACTAACCATTCTTCCCCTTCATCAAGGTAGGTTATTGCTTTTTTCAACTTATCTGATGGTAGGTTGGCAAGTGTTCCTATGCGGTTTTCAAAATCCCAGACCGAGCCTACAGGTAAAGATTCTACTGCGTCTTTGAGTGTCTTCTTAAAAGATTCATCCTCATACACTTCTTTTTCTAATACAAGTAAAGAGGTTGCTGAACATTTTTGCCCTGAATTATGAAAGGCTGAGACAACTACATTTTTAATAGCTTGGTCTCTATCAGCTAAGGCTGTAACGATAGTGGCGTCTTTACCTCCTGTTTCAGCAGATATAGAAACATCAGGTCGCGTCTTAATAATTTCATAAGCCGTCTTTTCACCACCAGTAAAGATTATAAAATCGATATCAGAACTTGGAATAAGTTCTTCTCCAATTAAAGAACCTGGGGCTGGTAAAAACTGTAGGGTGTTTTTACTTACCCCCGCGTCCCAAAAACATTGACATAGTCTGTATCCACAAAGAATAGAATCTGCCGCAGCTTTTAAAATCACCGTATTACCAGCAGCTAATGAAGCCGCTATTCCACCAACTGGTATAGCAATAGGAAAGTTCCAAGGACTAATGACTAAGCCCACACCCTTCCCCTGAGCTTCTACCCCTGTAAGTCCTGACATTTTAGCCACCGAATAAGGATAAAAGTTGACAAAGTCTATGGCCTCAGATACTTCCACATCCGTTTCCGTGAAGACCTTTCCAACCTCAGCTGCAGCCACACCAATAAGATCTGCTCGCGCAAGTCTAAATTCATGTGCCACATCCATTAAGGTTTCTTGTCTTTGCGCCGCACTTAACTTACGCCATCCGTCAGGGTCAGCCTTAGCTGTAGCAATAGCAACCTTTATGTCATGTGCATTAGCAACCACATAAGAGCCAGCTATTTTCTTTTCATGATACTGAGACTTATCTATAACATCTATATAGGTATCACCTTGAATAGTTTTTCCACCTACTACTGGGTAAGCTGTAAAACCACCTACTAATTCAATATTTTTCCACTTAGTAGAAATTTCTTCTGCCCATTTTCTATTTTGACTCAAAACAAAGTCAGTATCACTCTCATTTTCAAATTGATAGCTTTTATAATCTATCTTTTCTTTTTTAATTTCTAGACTTCTATCTTGAGTTCTATAGGCTTGTTGATCCACAGTTGGTATTAAATCTATTGCGTCATCATATGATTGGATTAAGGTATCCCAAGCGGGTGAGTCTACCTCAAGATTAAAACTATGTCGTAAAAAATTTTGATCTGCCGTGTTCTCATCAAACCTTCTAACAAGGTACGCGATAGCATTAGTAAATGTTTCTTTAGTAGCAGTAGGGGCATACAAAATAACATTTAAGCCTTCTTCTTTTAAAAGCTCATAGGCTGCCTCACTCATCCCTTCTAACATTTCCGCTGTTACGTATTGATCAACTCCACGTTCTTTTGCTAAGAGCATTGCTAGTGCTTGATCAAAAAGATTATGTGAGGCCACACCGGTATGTACATAAGGAGCTACTTCCTTATCTAATAAAAAGTCCATAGCTATCTTAAAGTTTGCATCTGACTCTGCCTTTGAAGCATAAGTGACATTTGGCCAACCTCGTAAAGAGGCTTCTGTTAATTCCATCTCCTGATTTGCACCCTTTACAATACGGATTTTCATAGCTGCCCCACCATGATGAACCCTATCCTTTGCCCAAGAAGCTAAGTCTTTGATATATTGCATCGCGTCAGGTAAGTAACATTGAATGACTATCCCTGCTTCAAGGTTTTTAAAAGCATCTTGATTTAAAACATTTTTAAATGCATCAATAGTCGTTTGTATATCTCTGTATTCTTCCATATCAAGGTTAACAAACTTATAGCAGGTCTTAGCATCTTTATCAGTATATGTATTTGTCATTGCCGCCGTATACACTCTTTGTAATTGCTCGCTGATACGATTTATATTATTTTCGTGTGCATGAGGAACAATTTGAGAAAAAAGATTTGATATTTTTATGGATAAATAGTCTATATCAGGATTTTCAAGAAGCTTAATGTATTTTTCAATCCTCTCATTTGCTTCTTCCTTAGACAAGACAATTTCACCAATAACATTTATATTAACCCTAGTTCCTTCTTTTCTTCTTTCTTGCATATGCTTAGATAAGACAGGGTCTTCTCCCTTAATAACAATAGAAGAAATATCATTTCTAAGATAAGAAATAAACATAGGGATAGATATAGACGAAACATATACCCCTACATCTCTAATAGCCAGATAAGGATTTGTTCAAAATGAGAAAAAAAGTTTGTACTCTTGTATTTACTAAAAATATGTTCTAACTGATTGGCAACTCTATCCGGGTCAGAAGAACGAAAAGACTGATCAAGTAGTTCAATTAAAAATATTTTATTGACAGGATTTTCAAGCATCTTAAGCATCATCTCATGGAAGGCTTGTTCTTTGCTTTTTCTAGAAACTTGAATCTTTTTTTGCCAATTATAAGCAACTGTTTTAACTTCTTGACTAATACTATTTGAAATACTCATTAAAATTCCTCTGTTCTCTTCTGTTTATCACAAGATTATATCAGATTAAGTATCCGCCGCCTTGTTAGAATGGTTTCAAATTTGACGGAGAATTTATGCAAACACCAGTTTTAATCTCATTTTCACTCTATATATTAGGCATGCTTGCCATTGGAATTTATTTTTATTTTAAAACATATGACTTAAATGACTACGTTCTTGGAGGTAGAGGTTTAAGTCCTAGCGTTACTGCCTTAAGTGCGGGTGCATCAGATATGAGTGGTTGGTTATTATTAGGACTACCGGGGATGATGTATACAGATGGAATTGTAGGCTCATGGATAGCCATAGGTCTTATTATCGGTGCCTTTTTAAATTGGCATTATGTTGCGAAACCTCTTCGTGTTTACACACATTATTTAAATGACGCTATCACTATCCCTGATTATTTTTCTTCTCGTTTTGAAGATAAAAGTAATGTCTTACGAATAGTAACAGCCATAGTGATTTTACTTTTTTATACCTTATATACTTCATCAGGTCTAGTAGGTGGGGCTAAGCTATTTGAAGCAAGTTTTGGACTTCCTTATGATACTGCCCTTATAGTAGGTTCTTTAATTATTGTTTCGTATACCTTTTTAGGTGGCTACAACGCTGTATCTTGGACAGACTTTATTCAAGGTATATTAATGATGCTTGCTCTTGTAATTACACCCTCTGTTGTTATTTTTGAATTAGGTGGTTTTGGTGAAGCAATCTCAGCGATAGAAGCTATTAATCCAAGTCATCTCAACTTTTTTTCAGGGGCTTCTTTTATTGGAATCACCTCATTAATGGCTTGGGGGTTGGGTTACTTTGGACAGCCTCATATCTTAGTTAGGTTTATGTCAATTAAAGATGCTCAAGATATACCCACAGCAAAAAACATTGGTATGGCATGGATGATAATATCAGTAATAGGTTCTTTAATGGTTGGTTTTTTCGGATTGGCTTATGTATCAGCCAATGGAATAGACTTACAAGATAGTGAAAAAATCTTTATTACGCTTTCACAGCTTTTATTTAATCCCTGGATAGCAGGCTTCTTACTAGCAGCAATTCTCGCGGCTATCATGTCAACAATAGATTCTCAGTTACTTGTTTCTTCTTCTGTACTCACACGTGATATATATCACGCAGTACTGCGAAAAGAAGCAAGTGACTCAGAACTCGTTTGGGTTGGACGCTTTACTGTGATAATCATTGCCCTTATTGCCTGGGCCTTATCTCTTGATTCTAATTCTTCTGTTTTATCTTTGGTATCTTATGCATGGGCAGGATTTGGCGCGGCCTTTGGTCCTTTAATCATCCTTTCTTTATATTATAAGGGCATGAATAAGTCAGGTGCTATTGCAGGTATGATAGTAGGAGCATTAACTGTTATTATCTGGAAGCAACTCAGTGGAGGTATCTTTGAGGTATATGAATTATTACCAGGCTTTATCTTTGCCTTTATAGCTATCATTCTTATATCAAAAGCAACACTAAGGGTCAGTATAAAAAGTGAAAAAGACTTTGATGATGTTCAAAAACTACTTACTCAGGACAAGAAATGATAAAAATAGTAACACCCTTACTTCTACTAAGCAGCCTAGCCTATTGCCAAGACATGAAAAATTTGGAAGATATGATGCAAGATATGCAAAAAATGCAAATTTGCATGGCAAAGGTTGATTTTCATTCACTTGAAGGACTTCAAGAACATGCCTTTAATATTCAAAAAGAAGTTGAACAAATGTGTCAACAAGGGCAAAGAGATAAGGCGCAAAGCAAAGCCATAAGCTTTTCAAAAGAGATTATGAACTTCCCTGCTGTACTTCAACTAAAACAATGTTCTAAGGGAACGGCTATGGAGAGTATTATGCAGATGTCTAAACACGATTTTGAAAACCATCATGTATGTGAAGCAGAAAAAGTAAAATTTTCTCTACCTTCAAATCAACGAGTTCAATGGTAATTAAGTGCAAGGCTTTTGCACATCCCTTATACGTTTTGCATTTATCTTCACCCACACCTTAGATAAAAAGATATATCAATATACCAAGCGCGTTCATTCCCCGTTATTCTAAAGTCATCACCTCTGAGCAAGCTTATATCTGTTATTTAAACATCCTCTACAAGAATAATTAAAAGATTAAGCATACTCTCACACTTCTTTACTGAGGTAGATATAACTCATAATAAGGACATAAATATGTCTTTAGTAAAACTATCCATGGTGGTCTGTGAAGCAAAAGTTTCTTTTTTAAAACTAGCCGTGGCGGTCTGTTAAGCAGAAGTTTCTTTAGTAAATAGAGATGATGTCTTGTCTTTGAAGTATAAAGGATTTATTACCTTGACATTCATATACAAAGGTTTGAGATTAAAGAAGAAAAAAGTAGAATTAAGATTTAGTTCATTATAAAAGACTTAGAGGTTTTGCCAAAAGGCAAAAAACTCTGAGTGATCTTACTTAGCGAATATAGAGATCATAACACCAGCCGCAACTGCTGAACCGATAACACCGGCAACATTTGGACCCATAGCATGCATTAAAAGCATGTTTGTTCTGTCATATTCCATACCAACCTTGTTAGAAACACGCGCTGCCATTGGAACGGCAGATACACCTGCTGAACCAATTAATGGATTGATTTTTGAACCTGGGAAAAGGTTCATAATCTTTGCCATTATAACACCTGCTGCTGTTCCAACTGAGAAGGCAGTTAGACCAAGAACAAGAATAGCTAGAGTATCAAATACTAAGAATTGATCAGCCGCTAGTTTTGATCCAACACCAAGACCTAAGAAGATAGTAACGATGTTGATAAGACCATTTTGTAGAGTGTCATTAAGACGTTCAACCACACCTGATTCTTTTACAAAGTTACCAAACATAAAGGCACCAATTAGTGGTGTAGACTCTGGAAGTACTGCAATTGCAAGAGTAAGTACTAAGATTGGAAAAGTTAACTTTTCTAAACGTGTTACATGACGCTTAGTTACCATCTTAATTTTACGTTCACTCTCAGTAGTCAAGGCCTTCATAATTGGAGGTTGAATAATAGGCACTAACGCCATATATGAATATGAAGCAACCGCAATTGCTCCAAGAAGTTCAGGTGCTAGTCTAGTGGCAATAAAGATAGAAGTAGGACCATCTGCCCCACCAATAATCGAAATTGCTGCTGCTTGTTGAAGTGTAAAGTCAAACATCTCTGTGTACTGAGAAAGTGCAACCGCACCAACTAATGTTCCAAAGATACCAAACTGTGCCGCTCCACCAAGAAGTGCTGTCTTAGGGTTTGAAAGAAGAGGACCAAAATCCGTCATCGCTCCAACACCCATAAAAATAAGAATAGGGAACATCTCATTAGATAAACCCATTTCATAAATAACACCTAAGAAACCGTGAGGTCCTGCGATATTAGCTACAGGGATGTTCGCTAAAAGTCCACCAAAGGCAATTGGAAGAAGTAACAATGGTTCATACCCCTTAGCAATCGCTAAATAGAAAAGGAAAAAAGTTATGATGATCATGATTACACGACCCCAAGACTTATGAAAGTCACTCATCTCGTGACCATGAGCGTTCATCTCATCCGGACTTGGATTCATAATCGCGTAAACACCTGTTGACTTTAAAAAACCAACAACCATAGTACCCATAGATTGAGACTTATAGTTCTCTTCTTTATGCGCACTTGAAACTTCTTCTGAAGCTGTTGCATGCTCTGAGGCATTAAGCCCTAGAGTAAATACAGCAAGAAGAATTAATTTTACTAAAAACTTCATTTATATTATCCTATAACTGCTACGACTTGACCTTCGACTACAGTGTCGTTAGTTGCTACGTTGATTGATTGGATAACACCAGTATGAGGTGCGATAACATCGATTTCCATTTTCATAGACTCAAGAATTAAAATCACATCACCTTCTTGAACTGACTGACCTGGATTAGCAACAATTTTCCAAACTGAACCTGGAAGAAGTGCTTTAATATCTTCTGTATCACCACTTGTAGAAGGAAGAGATGTCTTAGCTGCTTCACCATTTACTGCAGTTACTTGAATATCTGCATCACCTTCAGCAACTTGAACGCTGAATTTTTCTCCGTTAACTACTACTGTATATGAACCTGAACTCATTTCATTTCCTTCTGTTGGCATATCTGATATTTTTCTTACATTTACTTCGGCCTCACCTTTTAAGAAAGTAATACCTTTTTCTTGACAAGCAGCGGCAATGAAGATATTTTCTTCTGTTGTTTCGATGCCTTCTTCTTTTAACTTAGATTCCCAATATGATAATGATTTTGTTTCATCTTTATCAGCAAGGTCAATAGCGTTTTCAGTTGTTGGCTCTAATTTTAATTTTTCAGAGGCAATTTTAACAATTTCTGGATCTGGAGCAACTGGAGTCTTTCCAAAATATCCAAGAACCATCTTTCCATAACCTGGAGCGATAGCCTTCCAAGGTCCCTGCATAACATTGTTAAGAGCTTGTTGGAAGTAAAACTGAGATACTGGAGTTACAGATGTACCATAACCACCACGTTCAACAACTTCACGCATAGCCTCAATAACATCAGGAAAACGCTCTAAGATATTATTGTCACGCATCATTTGTGTATTGGCCGTTAGTGCACCACCTGGCATTGGTGAGAATGGTATAAGAGGAGAAACCATAGTCGCTTCAGGAGGCATGAAATAATCTTCTAAAGATTTTTGAACTTCTTTTTCGTAAGTTAAAATCTTATCAATCTCTAAA
>DTVI01000268.1 GCA_012963655.1 Sulfurimonas sp. | reverse complement strand
TTAAAATTTGAAAATAAATAATATCGCTAAAAGAAAAGATGACAAATAATCTAAATAGAATTGCAAAAGACACAAATATCTTCTTAAAAAAATATTTAAGAAAACAAAAGTATTCAGTTTTACTTGGTGCTATGAATTATGGTTTATTTTCTGGAGGAAAAAAAATTAGATCTAAAATTCTAACTGATATAGGTAAAATATTTAATGTTAACTATAATACTCTTATAAAAATTGGAGCATCAGTTGAATGTATACATGCATATTCTCTAATTCACGACGATCTTCCTTGTATGGATAATGATATAATCAGAAGAGGAAAACCATCTACACATATAAAGTTTGGCGAAGCAACCGCTGTATTGGCCGGAAATTCTCTAGTTATTGTTGCGTTTGAAATTTTAAGTGACAAAAAATTAAACTTAAATGAAAAAATAAAAAACAAATTAATAAAAAAATTATCGGAATGTTCTGGACATACAGGAATAGCTGGTGGTCAATTTCTGGACTTAAAATTTGAAAAGAAAAAATTTTCTAAAAAAAAAATATTAGATATGCAACTAAAAAAAACAGGAAAGCTATTTAGTTTTTGTTGTGCGGCACCACTAATTATAAAAAATATCAATTTAAAAAAAATTAAACAATTTGAAACTATTGGTTCAGAAATAGGCTTAATGTTTCAAATTGTAGACGATTTAATTGATCATAGAGGAGATTCAAAAAAAGCTGGCAAAAAAACAAAAAAAGATCACAAATTAGGAAAAGCCACTCTTATAAGTTTACTAGGATATAATAATACTGTTATATATGCTGAAAAATTAAGATTAAAAATTAAAAAAAAATTAAACAATTATGGTAAAAAATCAAACAGTTTAAATGAAACCTTAAGATATATTATTAATAGAAGCAAATGAACAATTATCAGTATTTAAATAAAGTAAACTTTCCATCAGATATAAAAAAATTATCAGTTGAGGAATTAAAAATTCTTTCAAGAGAAGTTAGAAAAGAAATGATTGACGCTGTATCTGTTACAGGGGGACATTTAGGAGCGGGATTAGGCGTTGTTGAATTGACTATCGGATTGCATTATATTTTTGATACACCTAATGATAAATTGATATGGGATGTTGGTCACCAAACTTATCCACATAAAATACTAACAGGTAGAAAAGATAAAATAAGAACAATTAGACAAGCAAATGGTTTATCAGGTTTTACAAAAAGAACAGAAAGTGAGTATGATCCTTTTGGTGCAGCACATAGCTCAACTTCAATTTCATCAGCTCTTGGAATTGCAGTTGCAAATAAATTATCTAATAAATCAAATGAAGTAATTGCAGTTATTGGAGACGGAGCAATTAGCGCTGGGATGGCCTATGAAGCAATGAATAATGCAGGAACTTCGAAAACAAAAATGATTGTTATTTTAAATGATAACGACATGTCTATTGCAAAACCAG
>DTVI01000267.1 GCA_012963655.1 Sulfurimonas sp. | reverse complement strand
ATAAATCAAAAGAAGAAGATAATGCCTTGAATTAATAGATTGAAGCTGAAGATTGTTTGCAAAGGTTAACGGAAAGGAATAAAAGCCGAAAATCAAGATCGTGCCGTCTCCGACAGGGGGATGCTTTTGGCCATCAATGAGGCGGCCACACCCAGCACGGCCATCAGAATGATGATCAAGAGGCCCAAATGAAAAAGCTCGTAGCCACCGACTGCAGCTATCATTGAACCGCCAATCACCCCGAAACCCATCTGCAGAGCGCCTGTAAATCCGGAAGCACTTCCTGCCAGCCTTCCTGCCGAAGCAATCGCCCCCATGGTGGCGTTTGGAATTACCAGTCCAGCAGAAAAACCCATAACCAGTCCCGTAAACGAAATCAAAAAGGGATTCTGAAGTTCGCCCATTGTCATCAGAAAAAGTAATCCGATGCTTAAAAAACAAATGATGCTACCAATCAATGTCATACTTTCGAGGCCCCATTTCTGTGCCATCCAGCGTGTGATGAAATTGCCGAACATATAGCCCACCGGAGTGGCAGCGAACCAGACGCCGATTTCTCCTGGACTTAATCCCAGCCTTGAATATTCGTAAGGCACAAATCCAATCATGCAGAGAAAGATACCGACGCTGCATGCAGAAGCAATAACAAAAGCGAGAAAAAGCCGGTTGGAAAACAATTCGTAGTACTCGCTGATAAGAAGACGCGGGACGATTTTTCCCATGGGATTCAGGTTTGTTTCGTTTAGGAAAAAATAGTTCGACACCAGAGAAAGACCTCCTGCCAGGGCAATGATGACCATCGTTCCCTTCCAACCGATCATTTCGTCAACCAGACCTCCGGATATGAAGCTGAAGATTGGAGCGATAACCATTACGGCGCTGATCGTCGCAAAAACCGAAGCACCCTTCGTGCGGTCATATGAATCATTTATGATGGCCCTGACGATTGAAACTGTAGCTGCAGCACCAAGCCCTTGCAGGATCCTCGCGTAAATCAGGGTAGTGATGGAAGCAGCGTAGACTCCTAGTATACCTCCCATGGCATAAAGCCCCATGCCGATCAGGAGCGGTTTTCTTCGTCCGTATCTGTCTGACATGGGTCCATAAATGAGCTGGGAGGAGGCGATAGCAATGAAGTATCCGGAAAGCAGAAACTGAGCTGTAGCGCTATCTACATCAAACTCCTCCGCTACGGATTTGAGGGACGGCGAAATGATGGTTAAACCAACGGCACCGCATCCCATGGTGAGTATAAGTAACCAGATCGGGGCACTGGCCACCGGACCGGTTTTTCTGGATGAAGGTTCCAAAAAGTTTTCCCCTTTACTAATGAGATGGTTTCCGGTCTTTGGACATGACGATCATGATGTGTCTGTTTTGTGTGTGTTTTTAGTGGATATGTGTGTTACAGAATTTAATATTACAATCCCCCACCAACTATTACAATTCATTTCCCACCAG
>DTVI01000266.1 GCA_012963655.1 Sulfurimonas sp. | reverse complement strand
CGAAAGTGAGGTTATCCTTGCGCATTTTTCCGGTGGCAGCATTATTGGCACAGGCTTGGGAGTCTATTCACCCGGCACAGCGTATGTGTTGTTGCATCATGCCATGGGTGACATTGACGGAAATGTTGGTTCCTGGGGATTCGCTCGAGGCGGCATGGGTTCGTTATCGGAAGCAATTTCCTCCTCTTTTCAATCGATGGGAGGAGAGGTTCGCACAAATTCTGAGGTTGACCGGATTATTGTGAAGGGGCGCAAGGCAACAGGAGTGGCCTTAATTTCGGGAGAAGAGATAACGGCGCGCGCAGTTATTTCAAACCTGGATGCAAAACGAACTTTCCTGGAAATTATGGATCGTAATGATTTGCCTGAACAGCTTGTTCATAGAGCTAAGAATTTCAAGATTCGGGGGTCCTCGGGCAAGGTAAACATTGCGCTCGACGGCATGCCCGATTTTCCAGCGCTACCAAATAATTCCTCGCTGACCCTCGGTCACATGCATTTTACCGATACGCTCGAGCGGCTTGAGCGAGCTTACGACGACTGGAAAGATGATCGTTGGTCTAGTGATCCTTATGTGGACATGGTGATACCAACTCAATATGACCCTACGATGACGCCTCCGGGAAAGCACATGATGTCCGTGTTTGTCCAATACTGTCCGGTTGAAGCTGAGGGGGGTTGGACTGAATTAAAACGAGACGCTTTCGGAGCGGCAGTTATAGATCAGATAGCCGAGTACAGTCCCAATTTTAAAGAGTTAATACTGCACGCCGAGATTCGCACACCACGCGAAATCGAAGCTGAAGCAGGTCTGACTGAAGGCAATATTTTTCAGGGAGAGTTAACCCCAGATCAGCTTATGTTCAATCGACCGTTCCCTGGCTATGCCCAATATCGCGGTCCAGTTAAGAACATGTATATGTGTGGTTCTTCTACTCACCCCGGCGGCGGCGTGATGGGTGCGCCTGGAGCAAATGCCGCTCGGGAAATACTCAAGGACCTCGGCAGGCCCGATAGCACTCCACGGGACTTTGGGGATGACTAATTCTGCATCAAAGCCAATCGTCATAGTTGGTGGTGGCCATAATGGCCTGGTTTCTGCCACCTACTTAGCAAAAGCGGGTCACAAGGTGAAGGTATTAGAAGCGCGTGAAGTGGTTGGAGGAGCCGCTTCGACGACGAGCTTTGCTGAAGGTTATAGGGTCTCTGGAGTTGCCCATATCCTCTATGCTTTCAACCCACAAGTTCGCCGTGATTTACAACTTGAAAGTATGGGGCTGAATCCTGGAACTTCGATTGACACTATAGCCCTTGAGCAAGATGGTAATCACCTAACGTTAGGTAGGAATGCTGTAACAGGCGCAGACCTTTCACAAAAAGATATTAGAGCTTACACAAATTTTAAAAAAGAATTCAGAAGCTATGCCAAGGCTCTAACTCCTTTGATAATGAATAAGCCTCCTCGTTTGAAAGACATG
>DTVI01000265.1:595-1480 GCA_012963655.1 Sulfurimonas sp. | reverse complement strand
TTCGATTTAAAGTTTTTCCTTCAACAACTAGATAAAAAGGAATTTTATTAATTGGGGTAAAAAGTGAATTGCTAGTTGGATCCACTGCTGAACCTGGCCAAGTTGCTCCTCCATGCAAACCATATGTTATTAATTTTTTTCCTATCTGTGGCGGTTCAAAAAAACCATAAATATAATTTTTTAATTTATCTTTATTTATATTTGAATAATCATGGGTGTCATAAAGTTTTTCCGGAGATTCCAAATTAATTTGGAATTTTGCAGTTTCTTCACCAGGAATATTTGATATTGGCGCTTTTTTATAATCTATATCAAAAAGGGGTTTTCCCGATGATCTTTCAAAAATTAAAACATTTCCTATTTTTGTTGTTACAACAATTATTTCTAAAATTTTATTTTTTATTTTTAGTTCTGTAAGAATTGGCGGTGAAGCAATATCAAAATCCCATAGATCATGAGCAACTTCTTGGAAAGACCAAACTATTTTTTTTGAATTTAAATCGAAAGCAATAATAGAATTTGTATTTTTATTATTTCCTGGTCTTTCTAGACCAACTAAAGCAGGCCGAGGATTACCAGTAACTAAATATAAAATGCCGAGATTATCATCTAAAGCAGAACCTGCCCATGGAACACCACCAATGAAATTTTTAGTTTTTGGGTGAATATCTATTGAAAATAATTCTTTTCCATTTTTAATATCGTAGCTAATTATTCTATTAAATGCGATTAAAAATATTTTTCCTTGATAAATAAATGGAGCAATTAAACTATTAGAAGCTTTTATAGCGCCATTAATTCCAAATTTTTTTTCTAATTTTCCGTTTAAAGAATTGATTTTAAATAAATATTCACCAATATTAATAAATAAATACTTATTATTTT
>DTVI01000265.1:0-585 GCA_012963655.1 Sulfurimonas sp. | reverse complement strand
GTTCTTCAGATATTATGATGCCTCTTCTTGAAGGAGCTATAAGACTTTGTTTTTTCCATATTATATTTCCACTTGAAGCTTCTACAGCTAATATTTGAAAATCTGCAGATACAAAAATAATTTTATTATCAAAATAAACAGGATTAATCTCAATATTGCTTTTCCAACTATTTTTGATTTTTGATGAATTTATAGTTTGTAATTTCCATTTTAGCTTTAGCTTATCAATATTATTTTGAGATATATTTTCTTTACTATTATTGAATTTTAAATTTTTATTTCCACCATGAGATCTTAACCAAGTATTATTTTCTATTTGTAATTGGTTTTCATCTTTTACAAGGTAAAAATCTGGATTTTTAAGTATTCCTTTAATAAAAGGCTTTTCTTCATTTGAGTTATAGTGTTTTTTTTCTTTTTTTAAATATTCTTTTTTTAAGACAACATACTTAGATCCATGTTTGTTTTTCTTATAAATTCTTAGTTTTTCTTCAAATATTGTATCTGTAAAAAGATTTTTTAAAGAAATATACCAATATTCTTTTATGTTGCTTTTGCAATTCTCTATAGAAATATTTAATCCGA
>DTVI01000264.1 GCA_012963655.1 Sulfurimonas sp. | reverse complement strand
CATTGAAGAAAAGTTTTTGAATTTCTATAATTGCTTTTTTAGGAATAATTAGTGAAAGTTCTTCACTTGAATTATTTTCTATTTCTACCAGGGCTAAACGTCTTGTATCTGTTGATACTATAGAAATTTTATTTGCAGATATATCTATAAGTGCACCATTGAGTTCAAATTTAGGGTTATTATTATCAATAGCTGGTGTAATCTTTTTTAAAGATGAAATTAATTTTGCTGAATCTAGATTAACCTTAGGCTTTGAATCTTCAGATGGAAATTCTGGAAAGTCACTTGCATTAAAAGTTGGTAATTTAAAATTAGACTGACCTTGAGATATATGAAGCATTTCACCAATTTTTTCTAATAGAACAAGATCATCTTTCAAGATACGAACTATATCTAAGAGCTTTTTACCATTAGCAGTTATAGATCCTGGAGACAAAGTCTCTAGCTGATCTGTTTCAACTTTTAAACCAATTTCATGGTCTGTTGCTTGTACAAGAAGTTTACCTGCATGTGTTTGTAAAAAGATATGTGATGTAATTTGTGAAGTATCTTTTTTTTCTAAAAAAGCTTGCGAATGTATGAGTATGTTTTCTAGAATTGTTTTAGCAATTGAAATCTTCATTTGAAATCCCTATATATATTTATAAATTAGTAGTAGTAGTAGTAGGGGAGATGAATATGTGAATATCAGCTTCAAGTCCCTTGCCACGCATTTGTATAGATGTGAAAACTTTTAAAAAGTTATTCACATCTGTTCACCTAAGAAATTATATCTTTTTTTTTGCACAATTGATACTATGTTGTTTGACCTGCTGATATTTTATTATTTAACTCATCAATTTTGAGTTTAAAATTTTCATCGGATTTGAGAAGTTCACTAATTTTTTTCATAGTATGTGAAATGGTTGTATGGTCTTTCATACCAAAGTACTGTGCAAGTTGGGGCATAGTATTTTGGGTTAATGATCTAGCAAGATAAATTGAAACGCGTCTTGAATACACAATATTTTTACTTCTATTTTTTGAACGTATTTCTGAGGGTTTAACGTTTAGTTCTTTAGAAACAAACTTTACAATATCATCTATGGTAATATTTTCTCTTTGCTCTTTTATATGTTCTTTTAAAACATTTTTAGTAAACTCAAGGGTAATTTCTTGATTCATTAGTTTTGCATATGCATGGAGTTTAGAAAGTATGCCCTCAATTTCTCTTGCATTATTATCAATGATAGTGGCAATATATTCGATAACATCTTTAGTAATATTTACGCGGTTAATCTCACATTTTTTATTAATAATGGCGATCTTAGTTTCAAGTTCAGGGGGTTGGATATCTGTTACAAGGCCCCATTGAAAGCGGCTAAGAAGTCTTTCTTCAATACCAGCGATTTTTTTAGGGTGTTTATCAGAGGTTAAAATTATTTGTTTATTAGCACTTCGTAAGACTTCAAAGGTATGAAAAAATTCTTCTTGAGTTAATTCTTTTCCTGAGAGAAACTGCACATCATCAATCATTAAAATATCACAGTTACGGTACTTATCTTTAAACCTATCCATAGTTTGATTTCTAAGGTGACGGGTAAAATCATTTACAAATTGTTCAACAGAAGAATAAATAACAGACTTTCCTTGGGCTTGAAATCGATTTCCTACAGCTTGCATCAGGTGGGTTTTACCTAAACCAACACCCCCATAAAGGTACAAAGGATTATAGGCTCCACCAGGTTTTTCACAAACAGACTGAGCTGCAGAATAGGCAAACTGGTTAGAAGTACCAACTACATAGTTATCAAATGTATAGGCAGGATTTAGAAGACTTTGATGAGCTGAATGTTGAGGAGAATTGGCAGGGGTTTCTTTTGTTTGAACCTTTGCTGAGCGTTTGTTTTTTAATTCTATAACAACTTGAGGCTTAATAGAGGTCTTAACTTCAAAAAGATGGGAAATTTTTTCACTGTATTTGGTACGAACCCAAGATGCTATAAGAGGATTGGGTGCTAAAAAAAGTGCATAATCTGTTTTTGAGTCTTCTGTACAAAAGCTAAGTTGCTTAATATAACGTTTATATTCAATCTCAGAAATTTCTTCTTTTAGTTGAGCCAGTATAGAATCGCCAATGGTCATATAGTACCTTTAATATAAGTGACTTATTCACATAAAACACAAGGTGAATAACTTTTGTAAATAATATCAAAATTTTCTAGTTAATCTGCTAAAATAGCGGATAAAGAGCATGTGAATAAAAAGTTTTTCACATATGTGAATAAATGGTACAAAAATGTGAAAACATCCCTAAACAAGGGGAAGGGAAGCAATGTGAATATCTTAGGTATAGATCCAGGTACAAGAAACCTAGGATACGCAATAATTTCACTAGAAGGTTCATCTATGAAACTTGTTGAAGCAGGTGTAATTAAGATGAAACCTGAAGGTTTACAACTACAAATTCCTCAGATGGTTGAAGGTTTTGATCAAATATTTAAAAATCATAAAATAGATGAAGTTGCTATGGAAGATATTTTTTATGCCCATAATCCAAAAACAACGATTAAGCTAGCTCAGTTTAGAGGGGCAATTATGATGAAACTTTTACTAGAACATGGTCAATTTGAGGAGTATACAGCCTTACAGGTAAAAAAATCGGTTACTGGTAAGGGAAAGGCTCAAAAAGAACAAGTTGCCTTTATGGTTCAACGTCTATTAGGTATTAAGAAGGAAATTAGACCTTTAGATATTTCTGATGCAATGGCTGTTGCTATTACCCATGCGCAAAGGGTTAAACTAAAGGGTAAGGCTACTATTAAATAAGTAAAAATTATAGTTTTTAGATTGAATTAACATTTTTTAATAGATAATACTAGCCTTAAAATATGCAGAAGAAACTTATATAAACTTAAAAAATAGTAGACAAAAGCACATATAATGGCACTCATACCTAATATGATGCCTTTATATATTATGGTCTGGCTGTGTCACAAATACCTGAAGCTATAAGTGAATTAGAAGAAGGCTCTTACCTTTAGCAAACCCTTATATAGCCACACTTATGCGTGGTCTATGATATTGAAATGATTGCCAAACAGTATTCACTTATGTATGTAAAAAATATAGCAGAAATTGCAGGTGGCTTGGGAAGTGAAGAAGCAGTAGAAACGCTTTTTGCCTAGTTCTTTTCTACAATAAAATCAACAAACTCATAATTATAAGGATTTTTTTCATCCTTTAAATGAACTTCTCTTTTTACTTCTTTTATAGCTAAAGCCTCATAATCAGGAAAATAAGTATCTCCCTCAATGCCCAGGTCTATAAAGGTGAGATAAAGCTTATTGGCTTGAGGTAAGGCTTGTTTGTATAAAAAACCTCCACCAATAATCATTACCTCATCAAGGCCTTTAACAAGGGCAAGAGCCTCTTCTAAGGAAGTAACCGTGTCGCAGCCTTCAAGTGTATAAGATAATTTTGAACTAATAACAATATTTTGACGTCCAGGTAGGGGTCTTCCTATGGACTCATAGGTTTTTCTACCCATAATGATAGGTTTACCCAGGGTTACACGTTTAAAATGACCTAGGTCAGCTGGAAGATGCCAAGGCATGGCATTATCTTTACCAATAACACGGTTTTTAGCCATAGCGGCAATAAGAGAAATAATAGGTTTAGCCATCTGTTTTATACCGAAAAAGGATATTTGATAGGTTCATGACATTCATATCCTGAAATAGAAAAGTCATCCATAGTAACCCATGTTTCTAGGTCTTCAAGACATTGTATCTTATCTGAGATATGAAGTTCAGGAGAAGGAAAAGGCTCACGTTTTACTTGAATATTTTGCATAAGCTCTAACTGGTCTTCATAAATATGAGCATTAACGATTTTATGATAAGCCGTTCCTGCTTTTTTACCTGTTATGCGGGCCATCAAAGCTAAAAAAGTAAAGACTTGAACCTGATTAAAGTTAAGGCCAAGAGGTACATCACATGAACGTTGGTAAGATGTTAAATGAAGGGTATCTCCTATTAGTGAAAATGTATGTGTATGCATACAAGGACGTAAACATCCCATATGAAATTCACCTGGGTTATAAAAGGTGATGATTTCAGCTCTATCATCAATACCATTTTTTAAATTATCTACTACTTTTCTAAGTTGATCTATTGTACTTCCCTCAGGGGTTTTCCAAGATCTGGCTTGAACCCCATAAACACGTCCCATATCATCTTCACCCTTGCGGTGAGGATTATTTAACCAAGCTTTATTAAGGTTTGCATTAGCGTCCCAGGTTTTTGTTCCAAGGGCTCTAAAATCAGCAGCATTATCATATCCTCGAATATAACCTAAAAATTCTGCAATAGCAGATTTAAAATATGACTTGCGAGTAGTAATCATTGGAAATTCATTTTTCCCTACCTCATATTGAAGGTCTGCATTAATAACAGTTAAACAAGACTTTCCTGTTCTTTCATTTTTAATCCAAGTTCCATCATTAATGATTCTATTACATAAATCTAAATACTGCTTCATCTTTTACCTTTGAAAATATTGTAGTGATTATATACTAAAAAAGCTATAATACAATTAGAGGCGATAATATGAAACTATTTATATTGGCAATATCATTACTGTTATTAAGTGGATGTAGCTTTAAGAGCCAAGAAGAACTTGCTAAACGGGTAAAGGTTAATAGTCTAATCTGTCCAGAAGGCTTTTCAACTCCCAAGCACGTTCATAAAAACTTAACATATTGTAATTATTATGATGAGAAAAAAGCTGCTGAAGCATCTAAATCACCATTAAAATCAGCATGTAAGAATTGTTTAGAAGATAAAGGATATAAATTAGAATAATGAAATATTTAGTATTGATAGTGTCTTTTTTTCTTTTAGGCTGTGAAGGTTTTAAGATTAATGCGAGCATGTGTGAGAGTTTACAACCTGGTGAAGTTTCAAGTGAATGTAGAAATTATAATGATGATGAAGCGACTAAGGCATCTTTGCCTATGTATGATGAAAATGGGGAATGTCTTAGATGTAAAAAAGCAGAAAAGATAGAGATACGAAAATGACCTTAAGTGTAAATATTTTACATATTTACACTTCCCCGCAACATCATTACTTTACAAGAAAAAAGTTTAATATTGGAGATGCGCAAACCCTTGAGCATGAAGAAGTTTATTTAGAAGTGAATAAGGGGATAAAAGATGATAGGTTTGAATTTTCAACTTATCCTTTGACCTTTATGAGTGAAGAAGTCATGAAAGATGTTTGCTCTGTTTTAGACCTAGCTTATGAACCTAAACTCTTCAGAAGAAATATTGTTATTTCAGGAATTAACCTTAACCAACTTATAGGTAAAAGCTTTCAAGTTGGAGATGTTATCTTTGAAGGTATGGAGCATTGCTCCCCTTGTACTTGGATGAATGCAGTTATGAAAAAAGGCGCATACCGACAAATGAGTGGGCGTGGTGGTTTAAGGGTTAGGGTACTTAAAAATGGAAAATTAAAAACAGGTACTAACATATTAATAACACCTCATGAGTTTGACTTATTAGATCCAAAAGAAGCTAAAAAAAGACCAAAGCTCCCATGAGTTTCTTTAGAAAATCCCTTAGAAAGTAGAATATGTATGCAAGCACACGAAAGATTTTATACAATTTCAGATGATTTCCGTTCCCCTTATGCAAGAGACAGAGATAGAATTATTCATTCAGGATCTTTTAGAAAGTTAGAATATAAAACGCAGGTGTTTTTAAATCAAGAAGGAGACTTCTTTAGAACACGACTAACACATTCCCTTGAGGTCTCACAAATAGCAAGGTCCATCTCTTCTCAATTAGGTCTTGTTGAATCTTTAGCTGAAGCCATAGCCTTAGCTCATGACTTAGGGCATACTCCCTTTGGTCATGCGGGTGGTGATGCTTTGGATGAAAAGTTAAAACAAACTGGTTTTAAAAATGGTTTTGAGCATAATTACCAGTCTTTTAGGGTTTTAAGTTTTTTAGAGAAACGATATAAGGGTTTTAATGGTTTAAATCTTTCTTTTGCTAGCTTAGAAGGTGTGTTGAAACATTCTTATCCTTATAAAAAAAGCTTTTATTCTCAAGAGATAGATAAGATGTTTAAGCTTGATATGCATCCTTCTATAGAAGCAATGGTAGTAGATAGAGCGGATGAGATAGCCTATATGAGTCATGATATAGATGATGGAATTAATTCAGGTCTTATCTCTTTTGATACCCTTAAAGACTCTGAGTTAGCCCAAGAGGTTTTAGCTAAGGTGTATGAAGAAGGTATAACAGAAAAAGAAGATGAAATGTTTAGATACAGATTTTCTTCACACTTTATCAATCATTTAGTATATTCACTTTTAGAATATTCACGAGAAAAAGTAGATAATACAAGGGTTTTAAGCGCATGTGTATCTAGCAATGAGTCTATTCCTATAGGTTTTGAACCTGCCTTAGAAACAAAGATAAAAAAGCTTAAGAAGATACTTTATCAAGAGCTTTATCAACATAAAGAAATTGTTAGAAAGATGTACGCAGGTAAAAAGGCTGTTGAAGGACTTTTTGAAGCCTTAATGGACGAACCAAAGATGTTACCAAAATACTTTTTACACCAGCTAGACACACGCAATAAACATAGAGTTATAGCAGATTATATAGCCAGTCTTTCAGATAGATCAGCAATGAGTTTATATAATGAGATTTTTGGAAAGATTTAATAACTAAGGTCAAGAGACTTTAGTTTTTAAGATTGATAAGGGTGTTAAGAAGTTGATCTGATGTGGTAATTGTCTTACCATTTGCCTGATACCCACGCTGAATAATAATCAGTTGTGTTAGTGAACGTGATAAGTCAACATTTGAAGCTTCTAAGGCAGCAGACTGTATAAACCCACGTCCGGCAGTAGCAGCAGTACCAATGATGGGATCACCTGAATTGGCAGATTGGATATATACATTTCCACCATCAGCTGTTAGTCCTTCGTTATTGGTAAACTTGGCCATAGAAACTTGGGCTAAGCCAAATGATCTACCATTTGTAAATGAACCAACTAAAGTCCCTGATTGATCAATTCTAATTCCAAGTAAATCTCCACCTGGAAAACCATCTTGTGATATACCTGAGGTTGCTGATGGGTTATCAAAAGAAGTTAGGCCATCAAAGCCATTGATAGTTCCAAAATCAAGGGTTATATTTTGATTAGGAGCAGAGCCATTGTTTGCAGTAAAATCTATGCTAGGAATATTAAAACCTGCTAATGCCCCTGTATCTGTAAATTGAGCATTACCACCCGTTAAGATATTTTCATTTGGAGCGGCAGCATTATTTAAAGATCCAGGTTTTGGAACAGTAACTGTGTAAGACCATTCACTACCATTCGTGTTACCAGTTTTTCTAAACTCGATTCTAACAGTATGCTTTGAACCTAAAGAATCATAAACATCAATACTTGAAGCATGTGTGGCTGCATTTATAGCTTGAGATGATTTATTAGCAGCGGGTTGAGTTGTTCCATTTAGAGTCGTAAAGTTATCTGCAAACTTTAGATTTGGGTTACCTGCAATATCAACTATTTGAGTTGTAATGGCAGCTCCTGTAGTATTGGAAATATTAAATTTTCCATCTGCACCTACAGTTACATCTACAATGATTCCAACAGCAGCATATGCTGCGACTAGCTCCTCTCTAAGTCCATTTACTGTTTGAAAGGTTTGATCATCAGCTACACCATCTCCAGCAGCGGCATAAACTATATCTGTAAAGGTTGCTCCGCCATCAACTGAGATTGAGATACCTTGGCCATCCTTTAGGTTAAAAGCTTCTCCTGAAGCATTAAAAAGAACACCCATATCTTCTGCAAGAGGACGGATATCAAAAGGAACTATATTACCATTTGCATCTACAAAGGCACCAGCTGCATTTAAAGCATAGGCAGGTTGAGATTCAGTTATGGTTGATCCTGCATTAAGATTGGATTTTAATACAACTTCTGTTGAAGAATTTGCGGGTGTTGTAAGTCCAGGTGCAATGACAATATTTTGAATGGGAGCAGTTGAATCAACAAGACCTGTAACCTCATCTCTTAACCATCCTTGGGAAATAAAACCATTATTATCAACAAGGTTTCCATTAGCATCAAATTTAAAATCACCTGAACGCGTGTACTTGTAAGTGTTACCACCATCAGGAGAGATAATAAAAAAACCGTCCCCTTGAATAGCAAGATCGGTGTTTTTATCAGTGTTTTGTATTGAACCTTGAGAATGAAGGCGTGTTACTGAGGCAACAGTCGCGCCTAAACCAACTTGAACAGCATTTTTTCCACCAAGAGAACCTTGAGGTGCAGTTGAAATTTGGTTCGTTTGTGCAAGTAAATCTGAAAAATTTGCACGTGAGTATTTAAAACCAATAGTGTTTACATTGGCGATGTTATTTGATTCAACATCCATAGCAATTTGGTGAGACTGAAGACCAGAAACACCTGAAAATAAAGATTTAAGCATAAAGTATCCTTTAGTTTGGACTAGTAAGATTTATAAAGCAATTTTTGTTCCAAAATCAGCAAGTAGGCATAAAAAGATTAATATAAATATATATAAATTTTTTTTATACTTTACAAGAGAAGAAAGAGAAAAAAGGACGGCTTAAGCGCCCATATTTAAGGCATTTTGAAGGAGTTGATCGGCGGTTGAGATAGTTTTAGAAGCTGCATCATAAGATCGTTGCATAATGATTAGTTCTGTTAGGGCAGTTTCAAGTTGAACGTTAGATGTTTCAAGGGTATTTATTAGTATTGTGCCATTATTTTGTGCATAAAATATAGCAGGTCCGCTATTGTCACTAACTCGAAACTTTGTACCACTAGCAGCTTCTAAGCCTTGATCATTTTGAAAGTGGTAAATGGCGACTTTTCCAACAACACTTTGTTTTCCATTGGTAAAGTTAGAAATAATTTCACCATTTCTATTAACAGTGTAGCCAGTAAGATCCCCTGCTAAGGTACCATCAATCGTTACAGATGTAACAACAGAAGGTCCAGTATGTGATACAAGTCCTGAATAATTTGTTCCTAAGTTAATGTTAATAGGTGCACCATCATTATCTATATTACCAAGTGTTGAGCTTATTAAGGAACCTGATTCATTAAAGCTAACAAGACCGGTTTGTGTATCATATATTGTGGAACCATCAGCATTTTGTGTTGTTGCGGTAACATCCCAAGATACACCCGTTGCCGGTTGAACAGCACTTTGAGTAAATAGAAGACGTAGGTTATTTCTCTCACTTTGTGGGCTAATTACAGTGGCTGATATTGATTGAGGTATATTTTCAAGACCAAGGTTCCCTAAAAAATCAGCTTGAGTGCTTGGTTCTACGGGATATGTTAACTTTGCTGGAAAGATAAGAGCTTCTTGCACTCCTACATCAGCTAAATCCAAGTCTAGGGTATCTACTACGGGGCTTAATACACCATTAGCGGTATTGTTTGCAAGTGTTCCTGTTACAAAGAATCCTTCTACATTAGCTAATCGAACCGTTGTATTGGCGGATTCTCCATAAGGGAAGAAGGGATGTTCTTGATATCCATCAGAATTATAAGGCTCAAAATTAAAATTACCTGCACGGGTGTAATATGCATCGCTATTTGCTCCACCAACAATACCAAACCAACCATCATTACCTGAGATTGCCAAATCTGTGGTATTTTCTGTTTGGCTATAAGAACCTGTTGTTAAGTCAAGTGCAGTGGCTGAAACACGTACACCTAGACCCGTTTGAGCTGAGGTAATTGATGAAGTTTGAGAAATAGCTTCTTCAAAAAGATTGGCAAACTCTGTTCTAGAGCCTCTAAATCCTGTTGTATTAACATTAGCTATATTATTAGCTAAAACATCAATACCTGTTTGAAAAGATTGTAAACTACTCACACCTGAATAAATTGATTGAATCATACTACTTTCCTTTGAGGCTTATTGGTAAATCTCAACGATTGAGTCAAATGGGACATAAGATGAGCCTAGTTTTAACAAACTTTGTCCCCCTTCAAATCGTACAGATTCTATAGGATAAGCGCCTGCACGTGTTTTTAGTGGATCACCATTATTATTAGAGTAAGATGCTTCAATGTAATAAACACCTGAATCCGCTGCACTTCCGGCATCGGTAATACCATTCCAGTCAAAAGAATATACGCCCTTATCATTAGGATCAATAGGAATAGTACGTACAATATTTCCATTTGTATCTTTAATTTCGACATCACCTGCGGCAATCTCTTCTGGAAAATAAATCTCAAAGCTAGAACTTGTTCCTTCTTCAAAGTTTATACCATTACTACCAATATCTGCTATTTTACCAATAGCAGATACTGTAGAAAATTGAGAACTTGATAAAAGAGAAGCAGATAAAGCTTCTAAGGCCTTATTCGTATTTTCTGAAGCTTCAAGACTTGAAAGCTGTGAGGTCTGCGTTAAAATTGTTGCAGAATCTGTTGGCTCTGTTGGGTCTTGATATTGTAATTGAACAAGAAGAAGCTTTAAAAAGTCATCTTTACCAAGTATTCCATTTGGATTAGCCCCAGTAGGGTTATCAACGAGATTAGTTGCTGTTGCTATTGAATCTATTGCCATTTTATATCCTTTTGTTTATTTATATATATTTAGGAACAACGATTTCTAGTGCTGTTGCTACTTCGGTGAATTCTTCTTCAAATTCTTGAAATTCTTCATAAGTAAGGCCTGCATCTTCACGTTTTTGACGCTGTTGCTGTTCTTGCTGATGTGAAGAGAAGTTCATGCTTGCGTCACCAAGTCCATGAGCACTAAGTTGAGCTTTTAGTTCGTGGGCATTTTGCATCATTGTTGTTAATGCAGAAGAAGAGGCATTAATATTAATATGCACATTATTACCACGTTGAATTAGAGTGACTTCCATATCCCCAAATTTCTGAGGGTTGAGCTGCATTTTGATACGGGTAAAAGGTGGCTTGTAATTTTCAAGACTTTCTTTTACATTTTGCGAGACATGTGAAATAAGTTGTTTTGCTTCCGTAATCTTTTGTGAAAGAGCCTCAGTTTTTATTTGATTGATAAGTTGCGGCTTCTCATGTTCTTTTGGACCTTCAAGCTTTGTACTTAAATCCATTTCAGATTTTTCAGTATTTTTTTCCCCATGAAGCAAGGCGGTTATGGACGAAGGAAGGGTCTTAGTAGGCTTACTTATTTCCTCTTCTAAGGCTTGAACAACTGGGATAGAAGGGGTCTTAATAATATTTTTCTTATTTAATAAGGCATTTAAAGGTTTTTGAGCTACTTCTTTTTCTGTTTTAATGAGAGTTGGTTTAACAATTTGACTTGTTGATAAGCTTAGAGTAACAGGTTCTTTTACTTGAATGAGTGCCTGTGTTAATTCTTTAGTAAAACTTGTTTTTCCTAATGACTCAAAGTTTATGGCCTTAACATCTATACCTGACTTTTCAGCAAGTTTAATAAGACCACCTAGAGTTTTAGGAAGTTCTTTAATATCAATCTTTTGTAAAATTTGATCTTTTAAGTAGGATTTAGCTTCGCCAATAAGGGTTTGAATACTTTGTTTGATGTCTTTTAAAGGAATGGCCTTAAGTAATTCAGGACTTAGTTGCTCTTCATCACTAGCTTCTTCATTACCCAAAGATAGTAAAGAGATAAGCTTAGTATTTTTTGTTTCTTTTTTCTCATCTAGGAGTGAAAGAGGATCAAACTTTTGTACACCTTCATTATCTAAATCTAAGGTCTCTGGTCTGATGCCTTTGTTGATAGACGTTGCTAAGGGATCAAGTTTAAGGTTTATAACATCATTTTTATCTAAGGCGTCAAGTTTAAGGTTTATAACATCATTTTTACCTAAGGAGAAAGATTTGAGTAATAATGAAAATTTATCATTTCCTTTGACCCCTACTTTAAGGCCTAAGAGGTTAGATAAAAGTCCTTTTGGAGCTTCAGACTTGTCAGTTGATAAGGCTATCATACTTTCTCCTTATGTGAATTGTAAGAATATTAAGCAATTATTATTCCAAGTTATCTCAGATCTTATCTTTGTATGATTTCAAAGTCCTTGGTAATAATCCAAATATCGATATGATGGCTTTGAGAAACATTTTCAAGTTTATTAAGGTATTTTTGATATCTTTTTGCATCTTCAATAATCAGTATAACAGCAGGATTAGGAGAGGTTTTAGAAGCATAATATAAGGACTGAGTAATACTTTCTGCCCATTTTTTAGCAAAATCAACTTCTATAGAATGGGTGTCAACAAGACAGTCAACATGAGTTTTGTCTTTTAGCCTATATTTCATGACTCCACCAAGTTATTTACAAAAATGTTCTTGATAGACTCTTTCTTTATGAATATTTTTAGTTTGCAGTGACAAAAATACTAAGAGACTTAAGAGAAGTACTTTAAATATGATTATGTTCTTTTAAGAGTTGTGTCACACAGGTTTCAATCATTGTATAGACCTTCTCAAATCCTTCAAATCCATCAAAAAAGTAGGGATCAGGTACATCTTCATTATTACAACCAAAACTTCCTAGTTTTAATGCGCCCTTTGCTCCAAGTTTTGCAAGGTTAGTCATATTACTTTCATCAAGACCAATGATTAGGTCATATTTTGTAAAATCATTTTGGTTCACTTGACGGCTTTTCTGAGTAGAAATATCAACACCATTTTGGGCAGCAACCTTGATGGAATGCTCACAAGGGGCATCACCTATATGCCAATCTCCTGTACCTGCAGAATCAACCTTAATATCAAGGTTTTTCTCAAGAATGATTTTTCTTGCAATACCTTCGGCTAAGGGTGACCTACAAATATTTCCTAAACAAACAAAAATAATAGATTTCATGCTTCAACTTTTTATTTGAATTATACTTTATAAGACCTATATTAAAAGAAATATATGTACAAAGAGGATATTTTAATACATTTCATAATCTCCCCTTGCCTTGTTTCTAACAGCAGCCCAATATACCCAGCTGATAAACATAAATTGCAAAGGAAGTCTTAGGTAAATACTAAAAGGGGAATAATGGGGAAAGTATTCGGGATATACAGCCATATGTATGTTTGCTGGAAAAATTATAACTAATAAAATAATAAGACTGTATCCCGCCATACGTCGTGTTCTTGCAAAAAGTAAGCCTACTGCCCCTAATACCTCTAAGATACCTGCTATATAAGCGAGTTCTGTTTGTAAGGGTAAATACGGAGGCATAATGGAAACATAAAAGTTTGGATTTGAAAAATGGTTCATACCCGCAAGTAAGAACAACATAATTAAAAAAATAAGTCCAGCGATACGCAAACGCGTTTTAGGTAAATAAATCATGAAGCTATTCTATATGAAGTTTTCTTATAAAATAATAATTAATAAAAAAATTTAATTATCTTATGATAAATAGACTATAGATTAGGGTTCATCTTCTTCTTTAACTACGATAAATTTTTCTCGTATGTCTTGTGGTAAGGCCTTTGGTCTACCTGTCTGATAATCTACAAGTACCCATATGGTTTCAGCTTTTGCAATCAGTTTTGAATTATCTTTTCGTACACACTTATAACGTCTGGTAGAACGTGTTTTATCAATCTTATGTATCCATGAGTAGATGATGAGTTCATCACCTTGTAGAGCTTCTCTTAGATAGTCTATATGATGACTCTTAACTACCCAGGCAAGACCATGGTCTTTACATGCTTGCATTCCCCATCCTAAAGCATCTGAATGCTTTATGGCTGTGTCAATGAACCATTGAAGGTAAGATAAGTTATTGACATGACGGATATAATTTTTTGGGTCTTCATTGACGGTAAAGCTGTGTTCAAAGACAGGATTCATAACTTTTGAACGATAACGCGTATAACAAGGGCATTTCCTTGGTGTCCATTTCCTTCGTCTAAAGGGACATCACATTCTTCAAGATAGAGAATCTTTGTATCTTCAAGACAAAAGATGGAATCTAGGGAAGCTATTGTATAAAGTAAAGAAGGTTTCTTAGGTCCTCCACTTTCTCTAGGTATTTGATTTATAGAAAAAAATTCTCCAATAAAGTAACCACCTATTGCAAGGGTGCTAAAGGCCTGTCTAAAGGCCTTAGTGCGAAGGGGCTCTTCAAGATGAAGGTAAGAGCTAACGACAGCGTTATAAGACTCTCTAGGCTCCCATTGTTCAAGGTCTAACAGCTCTGTTTTAAAACTAACACCACGTTTCTCTGCCAGCATAATTGCCTTCGTCATACCTATACCTGAAGCATCTAAGGCAGTTACATCAAAACCTTTATCAGCAAGGTAAACAGCATTTCTACCCTCACCTTCTCCAAGACATAATACACTTCCATTAGGCGCTAACAGGTTTGTTTTAGACTCTATAAAAACATTTGGTTCAAAACCATAAAAGTAACCTTCTCTTGAAAACTTTTTATCCCACATACGTCCTGCACTCAATTCTTCATTTTGCATTGTTGTCCTTTGTATTTTATGTCTAAGGGGGTCAAGTAAGCACTTGTTTTCCACATTTGTCTGTGCTTAATCCAAGTACTTTTTTTGTTAAGTTGCTTTACTTAAGCACTATCTTCAAGAGTAAAAATACAGTGCCTTGTTGCTGTTGTACATTAGTAAGGTAATGAACTTTGATCCCTTGTAGGGATAAACGTAAAGTGGTAACATTCTTTAGCTAAACCACTAAGTTCTCAACTATAAACAAGTATATATTTACTACTTCTGAACACCATCTAAAACAGGTACAAAGACACATTCTTCTAGTTCTTCAGCTTGAAGAGAATTTCCAGTTTTAATAAAACGTGTGATAACTTGTTTTCCATTTTTTTCCATAGGGGCTACGAGGATACCATTTGGAGCTAACTGGTCTATAAGCTTTTGAGGAATGTGCGTTGCTGAGGCTGAAAAAAGTATACGGTCATAAGGTGCGTATTGAATCCAACCCCCTTGCCCATCATCTGTTCTAGTATGAATATTTGAGATATTTAATTTTCTAAACCTTTGTTTAGCCTCGAGCATAAGGGGTTCTATTCTTTCTATAGTAAATACACGTCTAAAGAGTTTAGCAAGTACCGCGGCTTGATAGCCTGAACCACATCCCACTTCTAAAACAGAATCTGCACCTTGAGGAAAGAGATATTCACTCATTTTAGCAACAGTTAGAGGGGAAGATATCCATTGATTGGCTCCTATAGGAAGAGCATCAAGCTTATACGCATTATGGGTAAAACCAGGAGGAACAAAGGCTTCTCTATTTGATGTGGCTATAGCCTTTTTAACGGCGTCACTAAGTTCAAATTTAGCATGTATATCTTCGGCGAGTTTAGCATTTTTTATGGCATTCATTCTGGCTTGCATTTGTTTCCTATTATAAGAATCACTTTATACCTACGTCTAGGTATCTACGCATTTTGCGTAGTTCTTGTTTATCATATTTATGTATTAAGCAAAGAGCGTTCCCGTTACGTAGGGCTTTTCCAAAGGGAGAGATAATACCACTCATACTTGTGCAGTCTTCATTTGAAGCGTCTGTAGCAAGTACGAAACATTGGTTCATTACGGCCAAGGCCTCGCTTAGGACTCTAAAATTCTCTGTTCTATTTTTTCCCCATCTTGCGGGTATTAAGATGATGTCTGCCCCTTCTAGGTCTATCCAATACTTTTTAAAACGTAATTCAAAACATACTAAAAGACCAAGCTTTATTCCATCAACTTCAAAAATTAAAGCCTTATCATCTTGTCCCGCTGTAAAATACTTTGTTTCTTGGCCAAGGGTAAAGAGCTCATTTTTACACTTCTCATAAATGATTGTTTGTTTATGCAAGACCTTGGCCACATTATAGAACTTAGCATTTTCTCTTTTTTCAATAATAGTTAAAATAATGATACGGTCTTTAGAAAGCTTTAATAAGGGCTCAAGGGCTTTTATAGAAAATGCTGAAGCTGCTTCAAAATTAACATAATCAAAGTCAGTTAAACACACTTCAGGGGCTAATACGATACTTCTATCGGGGGTTTGGTCTATAAGGGAGATAAGGGTTGAGAGGTTCTCTTCATAATTCTTTGTAGAAGAAAATTGAAGAGTGGCTAAATATCGCTTGGACATTGTCTAAAAGTCATCAAAATTTAAAGAGCCTTTAGAATAATTAGCTACTGTTCCTTCAAAGAAGTTTGTTTTTTGATCATTAAATTTAGCAAAGTCATCTACCCACTTGATAGGATGCTCAACATTATAAAGTTTCTCAAACCCAACAGCCGTCAATCTATCATCAGCAAGGTACTTAATATATTGTTCAACGATATCATTAGTTAGACCAAGGATTTGTCCTTGAGTGATGTACTGACCCCATTGAACCTCAAGTTCAACGGCTTCTTCAAACATTGCGTACACTTCGTCTTTTAAATCTTCTGTAAAAAGATCTGGACGTTCACGTCTAAGTGTATTAATGATATTTTGAAAAAGTGTTAAGTGGGTTACTTCATCTCTTTGGATAAAACGAATCATCTGGGCAGACCCTAGCATCTTACCTGAGCGTGCTAAGGTATAAAGATAAGCAAAACCAGAATAAAAGTAAATACCTTCTAAAATCTGATTTGCAAAACAAGCCTTTAAAAAGTTATGCTCACTTGGATTTTCAGACAGCTGGATAAAGACGGCCGCAATAGCGTCATTTTTTTGTTTTAGTTTCATGTCACGACGCCACAGGCTATAAATTTCATCAGAATTATTTGAAATTGTATCCACCATAACTGCGTAAGATTGAGAGTGTAAGGCTTCTTCAAAAGATTGACGCACTAAGATTAGGTTAATCTCGGGAGAGGTTACATAAGGGTTTACATTATCTATAAGGTTATTAGTTTGAAGTGAATCCATAAAGATAAGTTGAGCTAGTGCTTTATCATAAGCTTCTTTTTCAACATTAGAAAGATTTTTATAATCATTCACATCACGGGTCATATCTACTTCTTTAGGAAACCATGTGTTGTTTAACATCATCTCCCAAAGATTATATGCCCATTGGTATTTGATATTATTTAGTTCAAATATTCCTGTGGGGTTTCCGCCAAATATTTGTCTATCATTTACATGTTCATTTGATTCTGGATTGTATATTTTTTTTCTATTCATTAGGTAAATCTTTATGTATTAGGCAAAAAATACTTCGCCATTAGGTGCAAAAATTATACATTTCAATGGCCTTGATATTCTTTAAAATTAAAAAGAATTCTTACTTTTTTTAGCTACACTTCACATACACAAAACAACACTCCCTAAATACTAGGGTTAAGGACATATTATGCTCAAAAAATTAGGTTACTTTTTTTCACTATTGTTTATTCTTTCTCTTTCTTTAGAAGCTAAATCTTTACTTTATAAGGTGAGCTCTAAAACATCTACCGTATATATTTTAGGATCTATTCATTTAGCAAAACCTGAGCTTTATCCCCTTGCACCTGAGATTGAAAAAGCTTATCGTTCAAGTGATGTTTTAGTTCTTGAGCTTGACCCTACTTCAGCAGAGTCATCTGCAAGTATTCAAAAGAGTATGTTTAGCTTAGGTTTATATCCTCAAGGAAAAAGCCTAAGCTCGCAGCTTAGCTCTAAGACTTATACGGCCTTAAAACATTATGCTGCAAAAACAGGGATACAATTAGATCAGATGGAAGGTATGCGGCCTTGGGTTGTGATGTTACAACTTAGCGTAGTTGAAATGATGCGCTTGGGATATTCTCCTGAACTAGGCATTGACCAGCACTTTTTGAAAAAGGCTAAGAAGGATAAAAAGTCTATCATTGAACTTGAAACAGCACAAGAGCAGATGGCTGTATTATCAAAAGATGATAAGGACTTTCAAGATAAACTCTTGTTTTATACCCTTAAAGATATGAAAGAACTTGAACCTATACTTAATGAGATGTTTATATCTTGGAAAAAAGGCGATGCCAGTTCTTTTGATGAGATGATGTCAAAGTCTATCAAGGAAGACCCTAGTTTAATAATCATTTATGATGATATTATTACGAAACGTAATTATACAATGACAGCACGCATTGAAGGTTTTTTAAAAACTAAGAAAAATTATTTTGTGGTTGTTGGTTCAGGTCATGTTGTGGGCAAAGAGGGGATAATCTCTTTGCTAAAAAAACATGGATTTACGATGACTCAGCATTAAGTTGAAGGAGAAAACTTTAAGTTACCAAGCTTAGAAGGCCTTGCCTTGGTGTATCTCTGGAATTGTGGATGTTCATCACAAGTGTTTTTTATCTCCATTATAATGAGACAGAGTTCTAAAGAAATGCAGTATACTTTACACGCGAAGTATCTAATATTACAACTAAGTCAGTGATATGTTCTAAATCATTTTTATCTTCTATGAAGCTTAGTATCTCATTTTATTAGTACGGGCATAGCCCGTTATACTTAGAATAATCAAAATAAATAAGATATCTTTGATCATAAAATTTCCTAAAAACTAGTCTTAAATAATTTTAAGCATAATAAGTTAATTGATAGCAATAGATAAATATTTGTTTTGTATGATGTAGATAAAGCTTATAAGAAATAAATGATGAAGAGAAGAAGTTTGTAGTGAGTAAAATAACCTTAATGGATCAGAAAAGAATTATTTTCTTTGGTTACGATACCTCACGTTAAATAAATGTCCCTGTGGGACGTTTGTTGTGAGTAAAATAACCTTAATGGATCAGAAAAGAATTATTTTCTTTGGTTATGATACCTCACGTTAAACAAATGTCCCTGTGGGACGTTTGTTGTGAGTAAAATAACCTTAATGGATCAGAAAAGAATTATTTTCTTTGGTTACGCTTACGCTCTGCTTCAGTTAAGAAACGCTTACGAATACGAACACTTACTGGAGTAATTTCTAGTAACTCATCATCTTCGATCCACTCAAGAGCTTTTTCAAGGTTCATATCACGTGGTGGAACAAGTTTAATTGCCTCATCTGCACCTGAAGAACGAACGTTTGACTGAGCCTTACCTTTAATAGGGTTAACTGAAAGGTCATTTGAACGTGAATGCTCACCAATAATCATACCTTCATAAACCTTATCTTGTGGCTTAATAAACATACCACCACGGTCTTGTAGGTTGAAGATTGAGAATGCCATACATTCACCCTTTTCAGTAGAGATAAGAGCTCCATACTGACGAGACGCAACTGTACCTGAGTAAGGACGGAATTCAATGAAAGAGTGATTCATTACACCCTCACCTTTAGTATCTGTAAGAAATTGACCACGGAAACCGATAAGTCCACGTGCAGGAATTTCAAATTCGATACGTTGGAAACCAACACCCATTGGAACCATTGCCTTCATTTCTGCCTTACGCTTACCAAGACGCTCAATAACTGTTCCAGAAAGCTCTTCAGGAACATCAATTACTAAGTGCTCAAATGGCTCACATTTAACGCCTTCAACTTCTTTAACGATTACTTCTGGTCTAGAAATACCAAACTCAAAACCTTCACGTCTCATGTTTTCAGCAAGAACTGTAATTTGAAGTTCTCCACGTCCTGAAACTTTAAATAGACCTTCTCCACCAGCTTCTAACTTCATTGCAACGTTAGTTGTCATTTCAGCTTCTAAACGCTCACGAATTTTGTTACCTGTAACGAACTTACCTTCTTGACCAGCAAGAGGAGAGTTGTTAACTGAGAAAACAACTGTAAGAGTTGGCTCTTCAACGTGCATTGGGTCTAGTGCTACTGGATTAACTGGATCACAAACAGTATCTCCAACATCAACAGTTTCCATACCAGCGATAGCAACAATGTCACCTGCTTCTGCTTCGTTAATTTCCATACGGTTAAGACCGTGGAAACCGATAAGCTTAGAAATCTTACCGTTTACAAATTCGCCATCAGCTTTTGCAAGCTTGATTTGGTCACCTTTTCTAAGTCTACCGTTGAAGATACGAGAAATACCGATCTTTCCAACATAATTATCATAATCAAGAGTGAAAACCTGAGCTTGAGCTGGAGCATCAGCAGAACCTTCTGGTTCTGGAACATCATTAATGATTGCTTCGAAAATACATTCGAAGTTTCCATCAGGATCAGCCATATCTATTTTAGCAATACCATCTCTAGCTGCTGCATAAATGATTGGGAAATCTTGTTGATCATCTGTTGCGCCCATTTGAGCAAACAGGTCAAACATTTCATCAACAACACGATCTGGATCAGCAGAATCTTTGTCAATTTTGTTTATAACTACTATTGGTTTTTTACCAAGTGCTAACATTTTCTTACAAACAAATTTTGTTTGTGGCATTACACCTTCGTAAGCATCAACAAGTACAAGTACACCATCAACCATCTTAAGAACACGTTCAACTTCTCCACCGAAGTCAGCGTGACCCGGAGTATCAATAATGTTAATTTTGTAGTCTTTATAACGAATAGCAGTGTTCTTAGAAAGAATTGTAATTCCACGTTCTTTTTCAAGATCATTTGAATCCATTGCTCTTTCTTCGTGTTGCTCATGATCACCATAAGTTCCTGATTGTTCTAATAGACCATCAACTAAAGTAGTTTTACCATGATCAACGTGGGCGATAACGGCGATATTTCTGATTTTTTGCATGTAAGCTCCAGAGTTTTGCTTCCTAATGGATGAGAAGGTAATTTTGTCTCATGTTTACGAGGTAGCGTAATTTTTTGAAATTTTAGCGAAACTTTACTTTAACTTATGTAAAAAATAAATTATAATGTGTTTAATAAAAAGAATTATCTAAGTTATATAAGGTTATTTATGAGATATTTGATTTTTTTAATTAGTTTAAGCCTCTTTTTTTTTAGTGCAGAAGTAAATAAAAAACTATATTCTGAAAATAATAAGTCCACTGATGATGAAATACAAAAAATCAGAAATATCGCCGTTATCGCCCACGTT
>DTVI01000263.1:553-1482 GCA_012963655.1 Sulfurimonas sp. | reverse complement strand
AATGGATATAAATTAAATTGATTTTTGGTCTACCTGTGTAGACCTTTTGAGTGCAACTGGGGGTTAAGACATCATACACAAAAACATGTGTTGATGTCCTCAGTTGATTAAGCGCTGACCCGATCAGACTTTTACTCAATCTTTAGAAAACAGTATAGCAGAACAGAATCCATTTGTCAAGTCAAAACTGAGGAAACCTAAAGGTTTCAGATATGAAAAAAACAGATACAAGAATGGAAAGCCAATTCTAAAAATGTCCATCAAATACGTGAAATCCTGGAGACCATCTCATCTATCATTCCAAAGCCGGTTCGATTCACAGCCTCTCTCAAAACATCATCTGATACACCTTGGCTGTAAAGAGCGTACGTCATGCTTTTCTTAGAATGTCCCATGAGCTGCTGAGCAATGTTTTCAGGAACTTGTAAGTTTTCAAGTGCTGTAGAGAAATTCTTCCTGAAACAGTGGAACACCTTACTTTTGGGCATACCTAGTTTACTCTTGAAGCGACCAAACCTTTTCTGGATATTCCAAGAATGCTTATTGTCATAACCGCCAGATTTCAAGCCTGACAGCAGGAATCCATCCGTTGATTGGGCAGTGAGCCTGTCTATGAGAGGTGAGATGATAGGATGAATTGGAACAACTCGTATGGCTGCATCTGTCTTCCCGCCTCTGACATTCATCAAGCCGTCGCGAACATACTTTATCTCCATGGAGCATATTTCATCTATTCTCATACCTGAGTAAAGAGCAATTGCTGAGAGGGGCCAGAGGTTGTCTTTCACATTCAATGAAGATAAAAGAAGTTCCAATTCAACTTCAGTCCAGGACTCTCTCTTGTTTTCGCTATCACTTGTGGATGACCTCTTGATAGTAGAAGTCAGCTTCTCAAATGGATTGTTCTCGATCATGCCCCGGTCTCTACT
>DTVI01000263.1:0-543 GCA_012963655.1 Sulfurimonas sp. | reverse complement strand
GCTCAGGTCCAATACAAAGGCTTTGTTGGTGCTGCTAGCAAGCTGCTGAGGCATTACGTATTCAGTTACAAAACTTCCGGCTGATTCCTTACTAACATTTTTTATGAGATCATCGCCAAACCATTTGATGAACTCATCAATTCTCTTTTGCTTTCGGACAAGAGTAGACTTCTTGATCCTTCTTGACTCTTCTTCTAGAAACCTTTTGGCAGCTTGAGAGATCGTATAGGAATCATCAGAAATGATTTTGAACGCCTTCTTCACGGTCTCTTCCAACTCGAAAGCTAGCTTTTCCTCGTTTCGAGAAGCTTTTGGAACTCCAACTGGATCTGATCCGATAAGATCAGTTTTTCCATCGTCAGGAGAATAATTGAATATGGAATCAGCAGAGCTGTCGCCAAAAATCTCGGAAACTTTGCGCTCAAGAACCTCAGAGGCTATATCAGGATCCTCCTTCTGCTCTTTCAACAAAAGGGCAGTCGCCAGAAGTTGCTCTTCTTTGGTTGACTCGTGGTTTTGGGATTTCTTTGCTGCAGCAATTTG
>DTVI01000262.1 GCA_012963655.1 Sulfurimonas sp. | reverse complement strand
CGGCGAGAGCGGGGTAGGTAAGAGTAGCCTTGGACGGCGAATGGCTTCACTTTCACTTGAATCAGACCATTCAAATTTTTTTCTATCTCGCATTTCTGGTTATGATTCACCCATGATTATAGCCCAAGATCCTGATTCCCAAATTATTGCTCCAACAGTAGCCAGAGAGCTAGCCTTCAATCTTGAGAACGCTGGCTGGCCCGCGGAAAAGATCCAGCACAAGATTCAAATCATGGTTGAAAAATTCGATTTCACATTTGATCTTGAAAGACATCCTTCGACGCTGTCCGGTGGTGAAAGAGAGATACTCAATCTTACTTCAGCACTCACCTGCTCACCTGACTTTTTAATAATAGATGACGGACTTTCCTTCTTGAGCGGACAGATGAAAGAGAAATGCGTCACAATCCTAAGGGAGTGGTGTGAACTGTCAGACACTGTCATTTTGTGGCTCACATCAGACCCTTCAGATTTGCAGTATTGCGTAAATGGTTGGCAACTGTGTCTGGATCATTTGGAGAAACTCGAAAAAGGATTGGAGAAGGATTATCCGAAAATATCAGTTCCACCGGGAAATCTGTCACTAAAATTAAGTAAAGTTTCATTTTCTTATCCCGATTCCGGAAAAATTTTTTATGGTCAGTCACTTCAATTGAAAAGACTTCGATCATTGGCTGTTATTGGCGAGAATGGTTCTGGGAAATCGACATTGGGTTCACTTATTTCCGGAATGGAAAATCCCCATGACGGTGATATCAAGATGATGATAGACGGCCACTCGCCCTCAATGGTCTACCTACCACAATCCCCCGAAAGGTTGTTTGGTGGAAACACACCGGAAGAAGTGGCAAATATGATTCTGTCTGAAGGGTTGGCTTCCGATAAATTTATTGATAACATCACAGCTTCACTTGCCTCTTTTCAAATCCCCTGGTCCAGGATTTCTAAGTTTCCCATACACCTGTTAAGTCTTTCAGAGGCGAGGATTGTAATGATTGTTATTTTGAGCCACGCAAAATATGAATTGTTGATCCTTGATGAACCGATGTTCTCATTGGGTGTTCAACAAAAGAGGAAAATGATCGAGTATATCGGTGCTTTTCTATCGAAAAAATATCTTATTTTTGTTACACACGATGAGATGGAGGCAACGGCTCTTTCCGAACTATCTTTGGTAATTTCTAATGGAACAATTAATTCAAGATCAACGATAAGAACACATGCCTGACGATCAGCAGAAAACGAGGATTACCCATCCCAGCAGGGTTATCACACTAGCGAATCTGCTGAGCATACTTCGTGCCTTTCTTGCTTTGCCTATTGTTTATAGTCTTGCCCGTGATCGAATTGTGCTTGCTGTGCTACTTGTTCTTTTCGCCGTTGTCACCGACTGGTTGGATGGCTATTTCGCCCGGCGGGCTCACGAAGTGACAGATCTCGGAAATAAGTGAACCCAATGTCGATTTCCCAGAACCATTCTCGC
>DTVI01000261.1 GCA_012963655.1 Sulfurimonas sp. | reverse complement strand
AGCCGTAGATAGTCGCCTCAGAAGGAGGTATATTTAAGCCTGCCCAAAAAGGATACTCTTTGTTAGATATCTTTTCTTTTTTCCATTTTTTTTCTTCTTTTATCCCTAAGACCTTATTCTTATACACATAAGCACTAGGATCATTAAGTCCCTTAGTCTTTGGTGCCTTTCTTTTGATTTTCTTTGCATAACTTCCGTCACGTTTAAACCTATCTATGTGCCCCGCTTGTAGATTATCTAAAAGTACTTGCCGTTTTCTTTCTTCAGGTGTTGGTTCTCCTCCACAACCTGATAAAAACAATAAAAGAGCACTTATTAGAAAAAATAGTTTGTACATTGAAAACCTTAAGATGACATTTTTATTATTATAGTATAAAACTAAAAACTTAGAGTAACAATAGCTTATATTTCCAGGGGAGAATAAATCTAAGTTTTTTAACTTTAGGAACTTGAACCCTAAAGTTAAAAATGAAAAAAAAGAATAAAAGTCTATAGGCTTTATACGACTATCTACGGCTTGCCTATCCCTTTCATGAGAATATTATAATAGCTCAGCGTATGGATGATGTTCGCAAAGACAGATTGTTGTATAATTTTAGAACATTAGGAGCTATATCAAAAAAAGCTTCTTAAAAAATAAATAAAGAATTAAAATATGGCGCGTCATAAAGACATAAAAAAGAATCAAAAAAACTCTCAAAAAGCTAATGACAGTATTCTATATGCAGGATTTTGGTCTAGATTTCTTTCTCTTAGTGTGGATGTATTTATGATTGGTATTCCTATTTCTATACTTATATACTTTACTTTTGGATACGAAACTATGCAAAATCAACCTGGTTTTATAGATGCCCTTGAAGGGGTAAAGCCCTCCAATCAAGCAAACCCCTTTATCCCTCTTTTAACGATGTCCTTATGGTCACTTATTACTCTTTCCTTTTGGATTAGCACAGGCCAAACACCGGGTAAGAAGATGGCCAATATCCAAGTTGTGGATAATATTACCTTTACTAAGGCTAACCCTGTAAAGCTTTTAGTGCGCCTCCTCTTTTTTATCATGCCTATTTTTACACTTTTTAGTCTTATCATTATGCTATTTGATTCTAAAAAGCGTACCGTTCATGACATCTTGAGTGGTACCTGTGTTATTTATAAGCATTAAGACATGGCTTTTCTAACTTCTTCATTTTACTTTTTTTACTTTTCCATAGTAGCCGTATATGTTATTTTCATGCCTAAGGTTCTAAATATGGTTGGATATACGCCTTCTGAAATAGGAATCTTATTTGCAGCCGCGCCCCTTGTTCGTTTTGCTATCCCTTTTTTATTTTTAAAATATTTTTCTTTGACGCCTAAGGTTTTTAATGCTGCTCTCGTCTTAACCCTTCTTGCTTCTGGTTTTTTTCATCTATTTTTACATGACTTTTGGCTACTGATGGTGACAAACATTGCTTTAGGTGTAGGGATGAGCCTTGTCCTCCCTTATGTTGAGAGTGTGTCTCTTTCGTATATGCCTAAGGAATCTTATGGGAAAATACGTCTTTTTGGCTCTATTGGGTTTATCTTAGTTTCATTAGTCTTAGTCAAATTTCTAAGTTCTCCTACCAACGCCATATTCTTTTTAAATGCAAGTGCTTTTTTAACCCTTATTTTTGGTCTTTTAATCTCTCAATATGAGAGAAAAAACACCCTAACAAAAGAGCCTGAAGGAAAATCCTTTTCACTCTTAGCACATTGGCCCTTATGGCTCAGTCTATTTCTCATGCAACTAGCCTTTGGTGGCTTTTATAACTTCTTTACCATTTATGCTAGTTCTTATCCCATTGGTCTTGGCACGTATAATATCTCCCCCATGGACATGACTATTTACTTATGGAGTTTTGGTGTAATTTGTGAGGTCTTTATGCTTTATTTTCAAGCACCACTTCTACAGAACAACTTGTTAAGTGTCTTGCAATTTAGTGTTGCTATCACCGTCTTTAGATGGCTACTACTTGCAAGTTTTCCCCAAAACCTTTACCTACTCTTTCTCTCTCAGAGTATTCATGCCTTTAGCTTTGCCTTGTATCATTCAGCCGCCATTATGTATCTGTATTCTTTATACAGTAATAAAAAACTTGCCCAACAGTTTTTTGCTGGAATTGCTTATGGTTTGGGAGGATTTTTTGGAGCTATGGGATCTGGATTTATGTATGAGGTTTCACCGCAGGGGCTTTACTTAACGACGACCTTCATCACCTTTATAAGTTTTAGCTTTTTATGGCTTGAGAAAAAGAGAAGTACTTAAAACCTTTTAAACAAACGTATAGTAGCACCGGAGAGTCCTATTAAGGTGTTCTCACTCCACAAATAGTTATCTACCCGTTCTAATCGTCCTTCTTCATCCTCAAAGCTTATAATTATAAGCTTTGTGCTTTGCTCCTTTGCTCTTTGCTCACCATCTTGTGTAGCAGTAGATATGATCTTCCAAGTAAGCTTTTGTGTATAAATACTTTTATCATAGGTATATATTCCAGTACCATTAAAATCTATATGAAAGACTTCTTTCCCAAAACTCCATTTACCTGCAAAAACATCTCTAAAATCTTTAATATCTTCTATGTCTGTTTCAATTTCAACTGCAATAATAGAAGATGTATTTACATCATCTAAACTAGAAGTCGATTTTAAAAATGTATGGGCATAAGAAGTAAAAGGGTCATCCTTCCCAAACCTGTAAATAAAAGAAAGTCTTTGGTCTATATCTTCTTTTTTAACATCTGTAGGTGGACGCGTATCATAATCATATTCTATCTTATAACTTAAATCAAATACCTTTGTAAGATGTATGATTAATTCTGCTGTCGCTGCAGCCATACAATCTGCTGTATCTTCTAGTCTAGGCTGAAGATAAGAAAGTAAGCTTAACTCTACATTATCATTAATCTTTGTTTTATAAGAAAGATAAGAATTTATTCTTATATTATTTTCATCTGGATTTTTAACTCCAGTATCTGTATCTTCTGTGTAACGAACCTCTTCATCATATAAGCCAAAGCCAATAAAGATTTTATTATAATTACCTGAGTCAAGAAGCTTATACCTTAAACCAGCTCCAAGAAGGACTCTATCACTTAAATTTTTAAACTTATCTGTTTTATATTGCGTAAATAGTTCTCCTGCCCAAGAAGAATGTAAGAGACGTAAATGGCGAAGGTGAAAAAAGGCATTATCATCTGTATCAACACTACGTACCTTGTCTTTTTCCATTTCTCCTTGAACCCAGGTAATAGTTTCATCCGTGTCATACTGAATACGTCCCCCAAAATCAAGTTCGTTTTTATCTGTATTTCCACGCTTTAATTCATAAGCACCAAATAAGGATCCGCTAAACCCTTCTTCCCGCTCTTTAAAATCAACAGGAGCATTATCAACAATAGCAAAAAGTTTAATAAATAATAAAAAATTCAAAAGGAAAAATCGCATATACCATACCAAAAATAAGATGTGGTATTGTAAAGAAAGTTATATAAAGAAGAGGTTAGAATGTCCCTTTGACATTCTTAACTTTAGTAGTTTTATAATTGGCACCCATTGAAAACATATCATTAATATTTATCAGGAGTTAGTGGAACTTAGACTTTTATATCCAAATTATGAAGGGGTGGTGTTTTTGTTTCTTTATCTTGCTTTTCTTTATTTTTTTTGTTCTCTTCTTCTTCATGCTTTTTACGTTGTGCATCTTCATTTGATTCAGCTGTTTCTTCAGTAGGACGGATTTCTTGAACTTCTTTGTCCTTATCATTAGCAATAGCTGCTGCGGCTAAGTTTTGTAAGTCAAATTTGTTTTGCTGGGCGGTTTGCTCACTGGCAACGGAGGCCATTTGTTGATTTGTATAAATGGCAGAGCCTACTGGTCCAATACTCATTTTTTATCCTTTAGCAATGCTTTAACCAAGTATCCTCTTAATGTTCTTTAAGAACACTAAGTGTTTTATACTTATTATACAGCACATTGGCTTCAGACTGTACTTTCACTTCACGTCTATAAGTATAATCGACTAAAAAGGAACCTATTTTAGTCGTGGAAAAATCTACACATAGTTTTGCTGCCGCATACAAGAGCTTCTCACTTAGGTTTTGTTTAGAGGTTTGTATAATAACATGCGTTGATGGCATACCTTGAATATGCATCCAGGTATCGCCTGCCTTAGCAAGCTTTAAAAGCTCAACATTACCTTTTTTATTCTTTCCTAGAAGAACTTTTTGCCCCTCTATCCAAAAGACCTCATATGATTTTGATGGCTCTTTTTTAGCTTTTTTCTTTTGAGGAGGGAGTAAAAGACTAAGTTCTTCAGGAGTTTGTGTGCCTAAGACATTTGCCTTAAAACGTTGTAAAAAGTCTATTTTCTCACTTAAGCCTTCTCTTTCTATGTACAGATTTTTAGCCTTTTGTTTAGCTTTTTTACCCTGCTTAAAAAACAGTTCTCCCACTTCGGCAGAAGTTCTTGCCCCAACAGGGAGTTCAAGTTCTATCTCAACCCCAGAAAAGTCAAAGAGCTTAACCGATTTTGAATACGGCTTTATAAGATGCATATTGGCTAAGGCTAAATTTCCCTTTTCAAATAAGCCATTTGAAAGAGATAAAAGTTTATCTTCATCTTGAAGCTTATCTAATTCCCCTTGCATTCTTTGCATTTTTTTATCTACCCGTATAGCCTCTATCTTCTGCCTGTTTTGAAGCTGTTTTTGCGTTCTATCAAGATATGTTTGATATAAATAACCTTCCATATCTTCAATAATCTCACCCTCTTTAGCCTTAAAAGAAGGAGCTTCCAAGTCTGTAAGTTCAACTCCAGGCTTTATTTCCCTATAAGAATTCATGATATCCACATGTCTAAGGGCATCTAAAATAACACCATTCTCATCTAAAAGAATAGCATTTGTGTATTTTCCCGTAAATTCTAACTGTAAGAAAACCTTAGAAGATTTATACGCACCAGACTGAGAAAGTTCTAAACGAAGGACCTTGTCTTCATTTAAAATCTTCATAGAAAGTACTTCACTTCGGGCTAAGTTCTTATGCAAAAGCACATCAAAAGGAGCTTGATAATGCTTCACTCGCACCGAATCATCTCGTGTGTAAATAGCCGAACTTCCCTTTTGTAAATCAAAATAAATTGAATCTTTTCTATCAAAAGAGATTTTAATAATATTATCACCTACACGGTGAGCATTAGTAATACGTTTGTATTTTTGTAAATAATTAACAATTTGTTTAAAGGCATAAAATTTCATAATCAAATTTTATCACATATAATAGTATAAAGAACTTTGCGCTATAATCGCGTTAATTAAACTAGGTCTACAAAATTGACCAAAAGAGGAAGAATTATGGGACAAACCATAACTGAAAAAATATTTTCTGAACATGTAGGTAGAGAAGTTTTTGCGGGTGAGATTATCCGTTGTAACATTGATATGATTATTGGAAATGATATTACAACTCCAATTTCAATCAAAGCATTTGAAGAATCAGGTGCACAGAAGCTTGCTAATCCAGATGGTTTTGCTCTTGTACTTGACCACTTTATTCCTGCAAAAGACATTGCTTCTGCTAACCAAGCGAAGATTTCAAGAGAGTTTGCATATAAACATGACTTAAAAAACTATTTTGATGAAAAAGATATGGGTATTGAGCATGCCCTACTTCCTGAAAAAGGTCTTGTTGGTCCTGGTGATGTTATCATTGGTGCAGATTCACATACCTGTACTCATGGCGCTCTAGGTGCATTTTCAACAGGTATGGGTTCAACTGACCTTGCTTTTGGCATGATTACAGGTGGAAACTGGTTTAAGGTTCCTGAGTCTATCAAGGTTATTTTCACTGGAAAAATGAGAAAGAATGTTTATGGGAAAGATTTAATTCTTGAAGTAATCCGCCGTATTGGTGTAGATGGCGCACTTTACCAAGCCTTAGAGTTTACAGGTGATACCATTTCTAACCTAGACATGGATGGTCGTTTTTCACTTTGTAATATGGCTATTGAAGCAGGTGCAAAAAACGGAATTATTGCTGTTGATGATATCACAAAAGAGTTCATGTCTGACAAAAAATTTGTACGTGAAGCTAAGCTTCATTATTCAGATGATGATGCAAATTATGTAGAAGTTCTTGAAATTAATGTTGCTAATCTTGAACCTGTGATCGCTTATCCTTCTCTTCCTTCAAATGGAAAGCCTTTAAGTACAGCGGTTGCTGATAAAATCGCGGTAGATCAAGTCTTTATTGGATCTTGTACTAATGGTCGTTTATCTGACCTTAAGATGGCTTCTGAAATTTTAAAGGGAAAAAGAGTAGCTAGACGTACACGTCTTATTGTTACTCCAGCTACACAAAAGATTTTCAAAGAAGCCGAAAAAGCGGGATATATTGATATCTTAATTGACGCAGGTGGTGTTGTTTCTAATCCTACTTGTGGTGCTTGTCTTGGTGGATACATGGGGATTTTAGGAGATGATGAAGTTGCTATTGCTACAACAAATAGAAACTTTGTTGGAAGAATGGGAGCTAGAACTTCGAATATTTATCTTGCAAACTCAGCGGTTGCAGCAGCTTCTGCAATTACAGGTTTTATTACTGATCCAGAAAGTATTGATAAAGAAGACTAGTCTTCTTCGTAAAAGAGTAAAAGCGAGTTTCGCATTATGAAACTTACTCTTAGCTCTTGACCTTCCTCATCAGCGAAGCGCACACATCCACACTTTACGAAGCGTCCCATTTATAAAAAAGGCATAAGGCATCATCTGCTTTTTTAATTAAATCTTAAATACTAAACTTTTCTTCTATCTCAACTACCCCAAAAGAAGATGTAATCCTTTTTCCCTCTATAAGGACTTTTTCTTCTAATACGTTCTGCAATACATGTAGCTGCAACACAATTTGTTTGAGCTAGCAAGATAACAAATTCTTCACCCCCATAACGCGCAGAGGTATCTACTTCGCGTATAGACTAAAGAGTAATAGAGGCAATTATTTTTAAAACCTCATCTCCTTTTTGATGCTCATAAGTATCATTCACAGACTTGAATTTGTCTATGTCCATGATTATAAATGAGAAAACCTCTTTTTGCCTCTTATACCTAGCATACAAATAATCTAACTGCACCATTAACGAGGCCTTAGAGCCAAAGACATATCCACCAAAATCATAAAGTCCATACATGATTAAAAAAAGACTGAAAAATAAAAGACCCGACCTATACTCGCATAAGCAAGTTTATTAACAAGGTTCATCCCTTTTCTACTTTAAATAAGATCAAACCTCTCAAGTAAAAAATGTACCCTAAAGTCTAAAAAAGTATAACCTTCTTCTATCTTACTCACTAAGTATTTTCTATTATACGATTGAGGAAGGACTTCTCCCTTATCTCTGTAAATATTATCAGAGTTTTGCACATAGTCTTTGTTTGCTGCAAGTAAGAACGTAGAAAGTCTTGAATAAGTGTTTTATTATGATTATAAGCTTGTACTAAATTTTGCATACTTCTATTCTAGGCAATTAAATGTTCTGTATATAAATATTAAGCCTAAGTTATTTTAATGTATAATTTATCTATTAAAAAAGAAAGAAACTTATGAACTTAACACATTTAGATGAAAATGACAGACCAAAGATGGTGGACGTGTCTGCTAAAGAGCAGACCACTCGTATTGCCATAGCAAGTGGACAAATATCTATGAGCCAAGATGCTTATGACGCCATAGTTGCTAATAAAACAAAAAAAGGGCCTGTAATACAGACAGCCGTTATTGCCGCTATTATGGGAGTGAAGAAAACATCTGAATTAATACCGATGTGTCACCCCTTAAATCTTTCAGGCATTAACTGTGATATTGATGAGCTTCCAGACCTTCCAGGTTTTAAGCTTTATGTAACGGCTAAACTTACAGGACAGACAGGCGTTGAGATGGAGGCACTAATGGGAACTAGCATTGGTCTATTAACTATTTATGACATGGTTAAGGCCATTGATAAGTCTATGGTTATATCAAACGTTCAACTTGAATCTAAAGAAGGAGGTAAAAGTGGAGAATATAAACGACATTAAGCAGAAGGTTCTTATTGAATATCCTTCTAACTGGCAATATAAGATTATTAGCATGCATGAGGATCATACTAAAGAAGCAGTTTTAGATGTTATAAATGAACGTTTACACACACTCACACACTCAAAAAATTCAAAAGGTGGTAAGTATATCAGCATGAATTTAGAACTTTTAGTGCACAATGAGGAAGATAGAAATTTTATTTTCGAAGCATTAAAAGCCCATCATTTAACAAAAATGATACTTTAAAGTAAGGTAGCTTCAAGAGTAGACCTTCCTTTCAAACACAAAATATACTTTAGCATAGGAAACAATATGAATAATGAACAATTAGAACGTGATTTATTAGATAAGTGTGTCAGACTAGAAGGTCTTGATGAGGCTAAACAGAAAAAAGAGATTGAGTCTGTTTTAAAACACCTTGAAAAAGAATGGGATACAGATATTTCTAGCATAGATAATTCTCAATTATCTTCCCTTACCTCATGTGTTGTAGAACAATCAACAAAATCATTAACAAATGAACTTGAAGAACTTTTATTACATAAAGAACGTATTGAACGTGAACTCGATAAAAAAACACATGAGCTTCAAGCTAAGAAACAAGACCTGTTTGATATTTTAGAAGCCTTACTTATTGAAAAAGGAGCTTCAACTCAGGTTATTACTAAGCTGCACTCCCTAGAACTACAATGCATGGATTTACTAACACTTCTTGAAGAAATGGTAGAGTCGGCTATCATTACCACCCTTGAAAAAGGTACCAATATAGAAGAAACCCTTGAAGAATTAGCCAAAGAAATTACCCTTCATACCCTAGATGAAGGTATCTTATCTGCTCTTCGTATACGTCATATCATTTCAAGTATCTTACGTATTTCTATTGAGGTAGCTGAAGCTACTCCAAACTCTGCAGGTGTTATTTTAGAAGGAACAATCAAGGGTATGCGACGTGGACTTATCCGTGCTATAGACCGTTTTAATCAAAAATTTCTTTTCACTCCTGATGAAGCAAAAATGTTACTTATCGATGACCCTCAGTCTTTATATAATGAACTTCACCATATTGATACACTATTTATTCAAAGTATTGAAAATATTTCCTTTCAAAGTTCTCCTGAGATTAAAGGACAACTCGAAAATATTCTTGCCGACATCCGTTATGACATGGAAGAGCTTACTCTAATTTCAAAAGAATCTTTAGAAATATTAGGTGATAAGCTATCCCTCTTTGCTAAAGAAGCTATGCAAAAATCATCTACTATGCTTAAATCACAAAAAGCAAAAGATGCAAAAAAACTAGGTGTTCATGCCTGGGGTGTAGCTAGAAATGTTCTTGATAGTGCTATTAAAGGTGCTAAAGACGTAATGGATAAAAAGTAGAAAATCCCACCTTTTAGTAAAAGAGTAAAAGAGTAAAAGAGTAAAAGAGAGCTTCGAGTTTTGAAGCTTATGTTTCTCTTAGCTCTTGATCTTCCCCTTAAGAAGCGCACACATTCACACTTAGCAAAGTATCCCCTCAGCCAAAAAAAAATTAATAACGTTTTTTATTGCTTTCTGAACGTCTAGGTCGTCTATCTTTTCTTTGTTCATTACTCAAATGTCTTCTTTGTCTGAAACAAGTATTACATATCGCGTGCTTTGAGTCTAAGCTTATAGGCTTAGTACATATCTTACAACGAGGAACAAACTGAGCATGTTTAAGTGTTTGTTCTATGTACTTGTTGAGTTTCTTTCGTGCATCTCTTGCCTTTTCTGGTTCAAAAAATATTTCAGGGAAACGATAGTTTAACCAAAGATATAAGGATACTTCTTTCACTAAGTCTTCTATATGAAGTAAGGTTTCCATAGATTCAGCGTATTCACCATATATCTTAGATTCTTCATATCCCACAGGTTTTTCTACTTCCATATGCGCAATATAAGACGAAAACATCTCAACTAAGTAAGGTGATTGCGTAGATAAAGGGGCACATGCCATATGGTATTTTGAACTTAGGTCTAAGTTATATTTATCAGTATATTGAGCCACCTCTATAAGACTTTCAAGATTAGCTACTCTAAAAGGGCCATCAAATTTCATATGTTCAATGAAAAATCGAAGTATCTCTTCAAGGTTTTGTGTTTCTAAAATTTTTCCAACAAGAAGAATGTGCTCTAGATTTGCCATCACGTTTAAAGGAAGACTTATAGATTTTAGAGGTTTATGAAACTGCTCATGTATCGTTTCTAAAATTTTAGGGTTAAGCGCACCTACAAAGCCATTTTCATGAAGTCCATATCTCCCTGCCCTACCTGCAATTTGTATAACCTCTCCAGGAATAAGGGTACGACGACGTACTCCATCAAACTTCATATCTTTTGAAAAAAGTATAGTCTTAATTGGAAGGTTTAATCCCATAGAAATCGCATCTGTTGCTACAAGTACCTCTGTTTCTCCATCTCTAAAACGTCTAGCCTCTTCACGTCTTACCTCAGGTGAAAGGTTTCCGTAGACAACAGAAACCTTATACTGACGGCTAAGTTGTTGTTTAAGTTGTAAAACATCCTTTCTTGAAAAGGCAATAACCGCGGTTTGTGGTTGTATTTCGTTTAAAGGCGTCGCCTGCGTCATAATACTTAGGGGATTTTTTCGTTCAAAGTGCACAACCTCAAGCTCTTCACCTAACCAATCAGCCAAGGCTTCGATAGCTTCAAGTGCATCAATTGAACCCGTCATATATACTTCTTTGGCGGGCGTACCGATAATAGCATTCGCCCAAGCCCAACCACGATCACGATCATTTAACATCTGAACTTCATCTATAACACATACATCCACGTCAATATTAAAGTTCAGCATCTCTATCGTGGAACTTATGTGCGTAGCATACTCATCAACGATTTGTTCTTCACCTGTTATCAAAGAAGCAGCCGTACCATCAGCCTTAAGATTTTCATAACCTTCCAGAGCAAGAAGTCTTAGGGGTGCTAGATAATACCCTGTATCTGCCTTTTCAAGTTTTTTCATAGCCGCATAGGTCTTACCACTATTTGTTGGTCCTACATGAAAGATAAGCTTTCGTCTTAACTCTCTTGCGGTAGGAAAAAGGTTCTTAAAGTCACGAATGGTTCGGGCAAGAAGTACTTCTCTTTGTTTTTTGAGTTTTAATTTTTCTATACTTTGATTAAAGCTAAAGAGTATACGTCTACCTTGCTTAGCCGAAATATGTAAATCAGGGACCGTTCCTTCAAGTTCTTCCATAACAAAAGACACAATATTTTTTCTATCAAAGTCTAAGATAGCCCCAGAAGACTCACAATTTCCTATCACACTTTCTAGTTCATCTTTAAAAGCACCTTCTAATAATTGATTATGTAAAGAGAAATCATCATTAAAATCTATTTCCTTGCCTTCCCACAGTCTAGGGATAAAGTCTTTTAAAGGAACCTCACAAAGGGCTTCATATTTAAGAGTATGTCCCTCATACGTAAAAATAGACTCCTTATGCATGATAAAATTATAATCCATTACCTGCAAGGTTTGCGTTTGAAAATGTCTTGAAAAGACAGCTTTTAAAATCTTTTCACTTACAGGGGTATGCGCGAAAATATTTTCTGGAGGCATAGTTCTTAAGGACTGCAGCACTTCTGTATCAAGAAGGTATTTATGAGGATGTCCTAAGGATTTAGTAAAGCTATTAGCCTCATCTTGTTTTATTTTTATAAACTTGTTTTTTTCTTGAGTAAGATCTGGACGTAGGTCATCTATATCTGACTCTTCTAACATCGCGTATGGAAGTGAATCTGTTTCTATTTGTAAGATTTTTGTAAAAGATTCCCCTGCATAACTAAAGTGTATAGGTGTATAAAATTCTAAGGCATTAGTTTGCGTAAAACTTATTTCTAGACTTCTTTCTAGAACTTGAAGTTTTTGGGCCAAACGCATTTGATATAAGACCTTCTCCATCTTAGGAAGGGATATTCGTTTAGTTCTTTCATCTGAAAAATGTTTATGAAGGTTATTCGCTTCTTCTTCTGAGAGATTCATCTGGTCTAAAAAGCTATTTATCTTTTCCGTCTTATCAGAAGCCGCTTTCTTTTCACCGCTCCCACTATACACCTGACCAAGATCTTGGAAGTAAGACACAATTTCTTCTCTATATTCTATCTCTGCCTCAGACCACAGTCGTCTAAAAGCACGTACAAAGTGTTCATGCGTAGGAGAAATATCACGCATTCCGAGTCTATGCCCCAGTTCTATAAGATTTTCAAAGGGTACACGAGTAATGCCCTCGTCAAATCCAGCTCCATCAAAATAGTTTCGTATTATCTGATTATATTTACTTAGTTTCTTTTTCTTTTTTGCCATAAAGAAGTTTATCTAAATTTGTATTCAAGGCACCTCTAAAGCTAAAAGAAGATACTCTTCGATTATGAAAAAAGATTTCCCAAATGAATGGACACAAACAGAGTATTTACAAAATAAGAAAGACCTTCAAAAGCAAGGGCAAAAAGTTCTACTTATTGATACTATCTTAAAGCCCATCAGTCACACAGACACCATAACTTATAATCCTGTATTGTTAAAAGATGAACCAGAAGGCTCAGTTTTTGTTTTTTACTGCGACAGTGGTAAGGCAACCCTAGATAGACTGAATGAATACAAGAAAAAATTTCCTAAACACATTTGTCTTTCTTTAAAAGGGGGCAGAGGAAATTGGCGTAAATATTTTCAATTACCCCAAGAAGACACCTCCAATTAAAAGTATCCTTTAGAGATACCTTAATCCAGTAACATAGCTAAATAAAAAGAGGGGCAAATGACTGATTACAGTGAGTATGAAACACTAATAAATGAGTTTATCGTATGCATAAATGAAACAAGATATTATGATGCTCATGAAACATTAGAAAAGATTTGGTTTCCTAGACGTTTTGAAAAAACTCCTGAAATGAATTTAATTAAGGGTTTTATTAATGCAGCAGTATCATTTGAAGTTATAAAACGAGGTCGTCCCAAGTCTGCTAAAAAAGTTTGGGAAACTTATGAAAAGTATATTGTTTTATTAGGAGGCTTTGAAAGCCCTTATAATAGTCGATACCTAGAATTAGACCTATTTTTAAGAGAAAAAAACACTGAACTAAGTTCAATTTCATAGCCTGATTTCAGTTTGAAAGAGTTATTATTACTGAACTTACAGCAAGGGTTCTAAATGACACTTATTTCAATTCTTAGTTTTACTGTGTTAGTCTTGTTAGTCATAATTTCTGTCTTATATCTTATTTGGATTTCAAAGCGACAAAAACTTGAAAAAGAGGCCTATGCCCTTCACCAAGTTATGCAAAATCATTATCATCAGTTATCACATATCTTAGGTGAAATAGAGCCATTTATAGCCCACGACAAGGCCTTTTTCGAAGAACTACAAGTGTATGTAAAAGAACATCACACTAGCTTTCCTATCTTAGGTGATATAGATGGGGTAGAGGCTCAAGAGTTTTATAATTTCCTTTTGCATATTGAACATGATGCTAAAGGCCACTTACATGCTTTTTCCTCACCTATAACACTTCAGTTAGATCAAATGAAGCTCTCTTTAATGCGAGCTAGAGACTCTTTTTCTTATGCAAATAATGAATATCAATTTCTTTCTTCAAGCTTTCCTATAAACATAATTTCAAAAGTCCTAGAACAAGAAAGTTTTCCAAAAAAAGCTTAACTTCTTTATCCTATTTTCTTTTCTTATTGACTTGAGTTTCAGACATCATATAGGTAAAGTTTTATGTCTTTTTTTAAATGTAATTATAAATATATTTTCTTTATTTATAAGGAAAAAATCATATTTTCTTAGTTTGCCTAGTCTAAGTTCTACAATGTAAACGTTTCATTTCAAACCTCTTTAATCCTAACATGCTAAAATCCCGATAATATAAATAGTCAACATTGACTTATACCCTAGGAAATATAAAATGAGTAAAGAATTTATCTACAACGAAATGATGGCACACATCCCTGTATGTTCACACAAAGCACCTAAGAACTTACTATTAATTAGTAATGCACCTAAAGGTATTGAAGCTGAACTAGCACGCCATATTGGTTTAAACGTAACAACAGGTTCTCTTGGCGATATCGCTAATGGTGAAGACGCAGCTTATGACATCGTTTTAATTGATTCATCAGCAGACATATCTCGCGCAACATATGCTCACTTAAACCGTATCGTTAAAGAAGATGGTCTGATTGCAGCACTTAATGGTTCTCTTGATGATGAAACTACTTCTAAGGCACAATTATCTGCTATTGGTGAGTACTTCAAGGTTGTTATGCCATATAAGGCTGAAGACAAGACTATGATCTTAGCATCTAAGGCTTACCACCCAACAGCAGATGTTATCTTACACCGTACTGACCTTATAGATGGTCTTTCATACTACAACTGTGACATTCATGTATCTGCTTTTGCAATGCCTAACTACATTCGTAAAAACTACAGAGGTATCATTAAAAACTAATGGGCCAAAAGCTTTATGAATACGCGATTGCGTTAACCGGTGGTATTGCTACAGGAAAAAGTACCGTTGCTTCTTTAATGAAGTTACACGGTATTGGAGTTATTGATGCTGACGCCATTGCACATGAACTTTTAGACGTGCATCATAAAAAAATTGCTGAAATGTTTGGCGATCAATATGTAAGAAAAAATCGCGTTTTAAGAGAAAATCTTGGTAAGATTATCTTTACAAATGAAGATAAAAAAGCACAACTTGAAGATTTCATCCATCCTCTAATTCGTATTGAAATAGAAAAACGTGCGGCCAAAGCAGATGCAAAAGAATTTCCTTATCTTATAGACATTCCCTTGTTTTTTGAAAAGGGTGCTTATGATATTAAAGACTCAGTCGTTATATATACACCACCTGCTGTCCAACTAGATCGATACATGAAACGTAACAAGTTAGATACAGATGAAGCAATGATACGTATTAATTCTCAGATGAGTATTGATGAGAAAAAAGAAAGAGCTACTTGGGTGATAGATAATTCTACTAAACTCAAGCATCTACAAGCCGAGGTTGAAGCTTTTGTGCACCGTATTAAGGTAGAAACAAATTACTATAATCGCTTTGATTAGGTGATATTTCTGTTTTACCCTACTACCTTCTTCTTGGTATAATACTCCTACAAAAATCAACCCTAATATTTTCAAAAAAGGAAAACCAATGACCCTTTCAAAATATACTGCAAATGGAAATGATTTTGTTATCTTCCATACCTTTATTAAAAAAGATTTCTCAGACCTTGCGAAGAAGCTTTGTCATAGACAAGAAGGCATAGGAGCAGATGGACTTATTGTTATAATTCCTCATCTAAGCCTAGATTTTGAGTGGTGTTTTTATAATGCTGATGGATCTTCAGCTGATATGTGTGGAAATGGTTCACGAGCTTGTGCCCATTATGCCTTTAATAATGACTTAGCTCCTGCAAAAATGCGTTACCTTACCCTTGCAGGTGAAATAGCCTGTGAAGTTAATGGAGCACGTGTTCAAAGTGACCTAACACCACCCAAGATATTAGATAATATGATAATAGAGAATGGAAAAACATGGTGGCTTATCAATACCGGTGTTCCCCATCTTGTTACCTTTGATGCAGATATTAATAATTTTGATCTTGAAGAAGCCCGAGAGCTTCGTTATAAATATGATTGTAATGTAAACATTGCTTCTATAGAAGATGGCTACATTAAAGTACGTACTTATGAACGTGGGGTAGAAGATGAAACACTTGCCTGTGGAACAGGAATGGCTGCATGTTTTTATAGAGCTAACACTCAGAAGAAAGTAGCAGACGAGTCTATGGTAAGACCTACATCTGGAGATGAACTGTTTCTAGGTATTAATAATGGTATAATCACGTTTACAGGAGACGTTAGACAAGTCTTTGTTACGACACTATAAACATTTCTTTAGCTATTTTTCAATAAGTATGAACTACGTATCTATCTTTTAAGTGCCAATTATCGGAGGAAACATTGATTAAAATATTTCTAATACTTTTTTTATTTCACACAAATATACTTCTAGCTATAGATGGTGGTTTTAATGAAGATTATTACAAGATTCAAGATTCAAAGGTTAAAAAAATAGCCTTTGTAAACACCTTACTTCCTAAAATTAAAAAAGCCGAAAAACAGATTATATCTGACCGTGCATTTGTAGATACATTCTTTAAAAAATACCTTTTCACCTACTCTCTTAAATCCCGCTATGATATGAAAAGGCTTATTAGACTCGCAAAGAAATACCGTATTAGACAAATGTATAATGAGCACGAATATCTTGAAAAAATTGATACAATTCCTGTGTCTTTGGTTCTTGCTCAAGCTGCTGTTGAAAGTGCTTGGGGAGAGAGCCGTTTTGTAAAAGAAGGAAATAATCTGTTTGGAGAATGGACCTGGGGAAAGATAGGAATAATTCCCAAAGGAAGAGATAAGAATGCAACCCATAGGCTTCGTATCTTTAAATCCTTAGATGATTCTGTATCCCGTTATATGCTCAATATAAACCGTCATAGATCCTATAAAGACTTTCGCTCTCTACGTTCTCATCAACGTGCCTTAAATATAAAGTTTTCTGGACCCGATGCAGCCACTAAAATGACAAACTATTCTCAAATGCGAGAGGTATACAACCGTTTACTCATTAGTGTCATAAAAGGAAATGGGTATATAGCATATGATGTAAAATCTATAGATTTAAGTCCCAAAAAGGGCTTTCTTCCAAGGTTTAAACGCTGATAGCTTCATAAACAGCAAAGCTAGTGAACGTAAAAGAGTTAATTATACTTTTAGAATAATCAATAAGAATAAAATACATGACTTATATATATGTACCGATGCAGGTATAAGCCAATCAAAGAGAAAGTTACTTGATCAAGGTATTAGTAAAAGAACAAGATACTTCTAAATGAAGACCTTGTAGAACGAGTATAATGACACCCTATCAGTACAAATCAAAGACACACTAGATTCTGCTTACAAAAGGAATAATAAGACTTCCTCTTGCATTAAAACTGTTTTAGTGTTTTGCTTCTCTTAAGATGGCATCAAGTAAGCCAAAGAGTGTTTTACTTGCGTCTTCCATAGATTTAAACCTTGTAATAAGTTCAGCACCATGAGGCACATGTGAATTCTCAATACCATCTGCAATAAAGGCAACATTAGTATTAGCATTATCATGCACTAGCTTATGCGGCAGAATTATTTGCTTAAATGATGGAGCATTTCCAAATCGATCCTTACCTTCTCCTTCAAACCACTTCCCTAATCTACATCCGTGATGATCAGAAATAGTTAGAAGCTCTTGCGTAGTTATGATAGTGTTATAAGCATTGGACTTATATACAATATGGTCTATCTTAACTAAGATAATAAAGATTGAATTTTCCATGTTATATGAATAATTTACAATATTATTGGAGCTATCATTTAACTCTATCATTGTAGATTCAAAGTCTGTAATTTTTTGACTTGAACTTTCAACAACATCAGACATATGTTCAGAAGAAGACTGAATATCATTCATTTCTTGTTGAAGAGACTTAATAGACACAGAAATCTCTGAAGTTGCCTTATGCGTTCGTTCAGCAAGCTTTCTTACTTCATCAGCAACAACAGCAAAACCACGTCCATGTTCTCCTGCTCTAGCGGCTTCAATAGCTGCATTAAGGGCAAGAAGGTTAGTTTGGTCTGCAATATCTGTAATTAACTGAATAACCGATGTAATATCTGAAACCTGAGAAGCAAGGGCGGTAATGGCTTCATTATTATTTGAAGTGTGTTCCATAAGCTGTTGAAGTTCATCAACAATACTTTCTATATCTGTGCGTGAATTATTTGAAAGATCTGCTGCATTTTGTGTGGCTTCAGTCACATCTTTAAGTGCTAAAATATTATCATTTAAATCACTTTGAATACTTGCCATACCTTCAATAACACTTCCACTTAGTATACTTAACTCTCCATTAAGTGCATCACGTCGTTTCTTTCCTTCTTGCAATCTCATGGTATTGACAGAATTACAAATATTCTCAACTGCTACTTCAAATTCACCATACATCCCCTCTTTAGAGATACATCTCTCAAATTCACCTATTGCTGCATTCGTAAAGGTTATATTTATTTCTTCTATAAAATAAGATATTTGTCTAAGGAGTTGGCCTAAGGCTTCATTCATTTGACCTAACTCAGTATGAGGTCCATCTTCAATTTGAGGCACAGAAAAGTCCCCTTGTGCTGAGCTCTGCATTACTCCTGTAAAACGAATTAATGCAGTTGAAATTGTTGTACGCACAGAAACTGCAAAAAGTATAATCACAACTGTAATGATCAAACCAAAAATTAAGAAAAATACTTTATAAAAATTGATCTCTTTGTTCATGCGGCCTGAAGCATTCAGTAATTCTTCTTCTTTTAAATCAATTACTTTTTTAAAGGAATTTCGAGAAGCAATAGCAAAAGGGCTTAGAGTCGATTTATACTTTTTAAAATTTGCTGTAGTCTCATTATGAATTTGTGTTTGAGTTAGATTGGACATCATAGTATATGAACTATCTAGAAATGAGAGGGTACTCGTTTGCGCTTCTTGAACAAGCCTTAAAGATGTACTATCATCAATTGTTTTAGATAACTTCTCAAAATTATTACGAATAGAGTTTGTTCTATCACGTAATTTTCTCATATCTTTTTGATAATCTCCACCCAATAAGATATCTCTAGAGGTTCGTGATACATAATTTAAGTCTCTTTGTATTTCTAAAACTTGAACTGCTCCAGCAATAGAGTGGCCTTGTAAATTGTTATATTGATTCCCAATACTTTGTAAAGCGTAAAAAGCAAAAAGGGAAGCTCCTATAATAGAAACCGTCACAATACCAATAAGATAATTAATACGTTCTTTGATACTCGAATTTTTCAAGAGTTGATTAAACATAGTTGACTCCACATCATGATAGAATTTGAGATTATTATAGCACAAGGAAATCCCTTTAGCAATAATTTTGGTAAAATAGTACATAAATAAATTTATTAGGCAAATAACATGGCAAAAGAACACTCATTTGATATCTCAGCAAAGATAAATATGCAAGACTTTAAAGACGCAATTAATCAAGCCGTAAAAGAAACCATAACCCGTTATGATTTTAAAGGTATCACCGCAGAAATTGATTATAATGAAAAAGCAAAAACATTAACCCTTACATCTTCAAGTGATAACAAGCTTGAGGCTCTTGAAGATATAGTAGTAGGACGTTTACTCAAACGAGAACTTAGTTCTAAGGTTTTTGATAGTGAATCCTCTGTGGTGGACGCTAGTGGTGGAGATAGACGTAAGGTCTTTAAAATAGTAGACTATATAGAATCTAAAGAAGCAAAAAAGATTACGGCTGAAATAAAATCGCAAAAGATGAAAGTTAATGCTCAAATTGAAGGTGATTATATCCGTGTTAAGGGTAAAAACCTTGATGACCTTCAAAAGGCAATGAAACATATACGTTCTTTAGAATGGGACGCACCTTTAATTTTTGAAAACTTCCGTTAAGAATAAAAAATGTCAAAAGAAAAGGCAGCTATTGTTTAGGACAAGGCTTCTGAAACAATAGATGAGCTCTTTCATAATCCTGATGCTCTTGGAAATCTCAAAAAATCTAAACTCATGGTTGAAAGTTTTCTTGAGCTGTCTTACAAGATGAGACAACCCTTACTTCAATTATGAAAATTGCTGCTCATGATTATTATACCCCTACACATTCTATTAATGTAAGTATATATACCATTTCGTTTCTCCGCCATTTAGGCTTTAGTTCTAAAGATATCAAGATATAGGGATGTCATCTATGATCCATGACCTTGGCAAGAGTAAGATAGATTGGGAGATTATCAATAAAAATGGTAAACTCACGGAAAAAGAATTTATAACCATGAAAAGACATCCTGCATTAGGGCATGAACTCGCCTTAAAGATGGGGATAGAAGATAAACAAATCTTAGCAGGAATCAGATGGTATCATGAGAAGCTACATGGTGGCGGTTATCCTGATGATCTAACAGATGCAAGGGCACTTAGTGAGTGAACTGATTAAAATATGCAGTGAAAAGGAAGATAAAACATGCCAAAACTAAGTGTTGCTCAGGCCGCTGATAAGTTTAAAGTTTCTAAAGAAGCAATACACAACCGTATTCGCAGAGGAAGTTTAAACTGTGTTATAGAACATGGCGTAAAGTATGTATTAATTGATGAACCTGAAGAAGTCAAAACCCAAACCCCTCAAGATAATAAATATTACCACTATATAGAAGAAGAAAATACTCACTTAAAAAACAAAATAGCAGAACTCGAAATAAAGAACTCCAAACTGAGAGACCAAAAAGAACTCCTCATTATTGAAGAGAAAACAAAGATAGAGCAGATTTATAAAGAAAAAGACATTCAGTTAAAACAGCTTCTACATACCATCTCTACAAGATTTTTACCCCAAATCCAGAAAGAAACAGCACTTGGTGAGCTAATTGATGATGTAGTAGATGTCGAAGAACTTGTAAGTGAGCCTATGCGCCTCAAAGACTTTTTAAAACTCAAGGCATACAAGCCTGCTAAACGCCAAAGAATAAAAAATAAGTTCAAACGTCTGCTTGGACAAGAAGAAAGAGTCTTTAAACATCAGGGAAAAGTTTGTATCGATCCTTCTACATATGATTATAAAGATTTACTATTTTAAACAGCGAATATAGATGTGCTAAACAATATTCAGTTTTCTCTACACCCCTTTAGCTTAAGAGTTTCAAGTATCAAAAGCCTTCCCTATAAAAAAACCCATCTTTAATTCTCCATTTTTACTA
>DTVI01000260.1:278-6074 GCA_012963655.1 Sulfurimonas sp. | reverse complement strand
GCTGTACCAGCGATCCATGCTTCATCAATCCACATTGCGTCATCAACTTGTGCACCATTAACTGGAGAATCACCTAAAAATGAGTTTCCTGTACCAAGCGTAGTTCCATGGGAATTTGACCAAGTCTTTGAAACTAGATTATTTTCAAGACCTAATGCAGAAACTGCAGTTGCAGATATACCTGCTGAAATACCTTCTGAAAGATCGGCAGTTAAACCTAGGTGAAGTGCTGCATCTGCATAAGATTCACCTTTATCAAACATATCTGTAGCATCAGAATCCGCTGTTCCATAAAAGACTTTAACATCTCCATTAACTTTTACATTATCAATTGCGTAAAGGTTTCCACCTAATAACATTGCCGCTACTAAACTCATTTGTGCTAATTTCATACATCATCCTTATATTAAACCTGTTTATTTAGATAAACAAGCTTTGTGGGGAATACTTTATCACAGGCATATTTAAAACTGAATAACTATTCAATATAATAAAAAGAAATAATTATTCTCTTATAATAGAATAAAAATTCTGACAACTATAAAGAACTTATATCATTTTTTAAGAATAAAGACCAAGGAAAACCAAACAGAACCGTTTGTATTTAAGTCTCCGGAAAATCAAGAAAGTGCTTTCCCCTAAGAAATTGCTGCTATTTTTAATAGTATTATATTAGCTATATTACTATCTTTAAATGGTTTATTATGAAATAAACAACATTTTTATTATTTTTGTTTTTAATGATATAATTATTTTAGTAAAATTACAAAAGGTAATAAATGAATCACAATTTTTTTACAATCATAACTATCTCAACTCTTTTAACCCTCTCTGGATGCTCTGGGAAAAACATTACTCTTCAAGATTATGCAGATAAATGGTTTAATGAAAAAGAAAAAGAGCCAAATGTAAAAGCAGACGCCAAGCTTATTAAAAGAGAAACACCTAAAAAAAATCCAGCCGCTGATGTAGCTTGGTCTTCTGTTTCTAAAAGAGATGTTAATAATAAGGGTAAAGGAAGCATGCAAAATAGTTTAGATACCTGGATAGAAAAAGAATGGGAACCTAGTTTTGAAGGGGATAAGGAACAAGCTAAAAAAGACGCTAATGCCTCAGAGCACTTTACCTTACAACATTATATGGACAAGAGACAAAAATATTTAAAGTCTAAAGAAGAAAAATGGGAAACATCAGGGAAGAAAAAGCCAGAAGCTAATTACGAAAAAATGAAGAAATTACCCGTAATTGGAAAGTAATTAGGCAAGGCCTATTTATTAAATGAAATTTTCTAAGTTTTAAGACTTTAGGAAATAAGGTAAAACCTTATTTTCTAGCATCCCAAGATAAAATAGTTTTTCCATCTTCACTCTTTTCCGAAGCAGCCATACCCATCACGTTATAACCTGAGTCAACATAATGAACCTCCCCTGTTACACCTGAAGCTAAGTCTGATAAAAGATACATTGCTGAATTACCAACCTGATCTGTAGTTACATTCTTTTTAAGTGGTGAATTAACTTCATTCCAGTTAAGAATTTGTTTAAAATCACCAATTCCTGCAGCTGCTAAGGTTCTAATTGGTCCTGCTGAGATAGCATTAACTCTACGTCCAACCAAGCCCATCTCAACTGCCATGTAACGTACCGTTGCTTCAAGAGCAGCTTTTGCAACACCCATCACATTATAATTAACAATATATTTTGGTCCACCTAGGTAAGACAAAGTCAATATAGAAGCATCATCTGTAAGCACAGGAGTTAAACGATTTGTTAAATCTATCAAAGAATAAACAGACACATCCATAGCAACTGCGAAGGCTTCTTTAGTTGTTTGCATAAAAGGATTGCTAAGCGCTTCTTTTGGAGCAAAGGCAACAGAATGTACTAAAAAGTCAATCTTACCAAAGTCTTTTTCAATAAGGCCACAAATAGCATCCATATCTGCCTCATCACCTACATCAAGTTTATATACCTTATCTGAACCAAACTCAGCTGCTATAGGCTCAACTCTCTTTTTAAGTGCATCATTAAGATAAGTAAATCCCATCTCCGCGCCTTGCGCAGCACAGGCTTTTGCAATTCCATAAGCAATTGACTTGTTGTTTGCTAGACCTACGATTAAGCCTTTTTTACCCTTCATTATCATACTTTTCTCCATTATTAATTTTTTTTAGATTTTAACTGACAACATGTACTTGTAAAAAAGTGGACTCAGTCGGCGGTCCTTTGGACATCGCCTCTGCTTAAAACCCTATAAACGAGAATAATTCTCTTTTACTTAAGGGGTTTCACCTTTTATACTCTTCATTATATTTTTGTATACCTTAGCTCTAGACTAAGATTCTTCTGCTATTTTTATCATCTCACAAAAGTTTTGTGCATATAAAGATGCACCACCCACTAAGACACCATCTACATTATCTGTAGCTATTATCTCAGCCATGTTATTTACCTTCACTGAGCCACCATAAAGAAGTGGACGTGATGTTTTGCCTCTTAAGCTATTATGTATAGATGCAATATCTTCATTTGAAGGTACTAAACCTGTTCCAATTGCCCATACAGGTTCATAAGCAATGACTAGATTTTCATATTCCATAAAGCTTCTTCTCCAGTTTTTCGTGTTTCTAGTTTCTCGCCTATACAATATACAATCTGGTATCCTAAAGACTGAAAATAAGCAAACTTAAAAGCAATCTCTTCTTGGCTTTCACCTAAAATATGGCGACGTTCAGAATGCCCTAATAAAATTGTTTTTATACCAAATTCTTTAAGTTGTTCTAAACCAATTTCCCCCGTAAAGGCACCACTTTCAGCTGCATAAGCATTTTGAGCACCTTGAGTAAGTCCTTCCCCATAATTATCTAAGGCTGTTGCAGGAGGAAAAACCATAATGTCAGACTCTACATTGTATTCTCTTATATAAGCATTAACTTCATCCATGTAGTCACGGGTTTGAGAACGAGTTTTATTAGTTTTAAAATTGGCTGCTACTATCATTAATCTTGCTCCTGTGCTACTAAAGGGGCAACCCCTGGAAGAATCTTACCTTCAAGAAGTTCTAAAGTAGCCCCTCCCCCTGTTGAAATAAAGGTCATCTCTTCATCTAATCCAATACGTTGAACCAAGTCAGCTGTATCACCACCACCAACAACGGTTGTCGCGTAAGTATCAGCTATATAATGTGCTATTTTATTTGAACCACGTGCAAATTTCTCCATTTCATAAACACCCATTGGGCCATTCCATAAAATAGTTTGACCATCTGCGATAGCTTCTTTAAAGAGTCTCACTGTTGCAGGCCCAATATCTAGACCCATCCAACCTTGAGGAATTTCTTGAGCCGTTGTAATTTTTGTAGCTGAGTCAGCTGAAAATGTTTGAGCAGCAACAACATCTACAGGTAAATAAAGCTTAACACCACGCTCTTTTGCCTCATCCATAATACGAATTGCGTCTTCAAGTAAGTCATCTTCAACAAGTGAGTTACCTACATCATATCCTTGCGCCTTTAAAAAGGTAAAGGCCATTCCTCCACCAATAATCATCTTATCAACTTTTGGAAGAAGATTTGAAAGAGCTTCTAGCTTACCTGAAACCTTTGAACCACCTACAACGGAGATAAAAGGACGAACAGGACGCTTAATTAATGCACCAAAAAACTTAATCTCTTTTTGTAATAAAAAGCCTGCTGCTCTTGTTTTTTCATCAAAGTATTTTGTAATACCTTCTACTGAAGAATGAGCACGATGACTTACGCCAAAGGCATCGTTCACATATACATCTGCCATATCAGCTAAGGTTTTAGCTAAGATTTCATCATTTTTAGTTTCGCCCTTTTCAAAACGAAGATTCTCAAGTAAGATAATATCACAACACGTCATTGCTTCTACCTTAGCAAGAGCGTCTTCGCCTACAACATCTTTTGTTAAGGTAATATCTCTTTTAAGCAGTTGGTGAAGTCTTCTTTGAACTGGTGCTAAAGAAAACTTATCAGAAAATTCACCATTAGGGCGACCAAGATGAGAAGCTAATATAATGGCACAGTCTTGATCTAAACAATAATTAATCGTAGCAATAGCTGAACGAATACGTCTATCATCCGTAATATTTCCATACTCATCCATTGGTACATTAAAATCACAACGGATAAATACCTTCTTATGCTTTAGGTCTAAGTCTTTAATAGAATGTAATTGCATTGTTTTCCTTAATTATTTAGAAATATGTAAAGCCATATCAACTAAACGCGCTGAATAACCCCACTCGTTGTCATACCAAGATAAGACTTTAACAAGATTTTTATCAATAACTTGAATAGTATCCATCACGACAACCGTACTTAAGCTTTCACCTACAAAGTCTTGAGATACACGGAAGTCTTCATCTATCCCAAGAATTCCCTTGTGAGAACCTTCACTTGCAGCTTTAAACGCGTCTTGTAACATTTCAAGGCTAACGTCCTTGTTTAAAGTCACTGTTAAATCAATCATTGATACGTCTGCCGTTGGAACTCTAATAGCTTGACCGTTAATCTTACCTGCAAGATTTGGAAGCACCTTAGAAATTGCCTTAGCCGCGCCTGTTGTTGTAGGAACAAGGTTAGTTGCACCTGAACGTCCTTTTCTTGGATCGCTCTTGTGTTTACCATCTAAAATAGGCTGAGATGATGTGTATGAATGTATGGTTGTCATTAAAGCATTTTTAATCCCAAAGGCATCATCAAGAACCTTAGCAACAGGGGCTAAACCATTTGTAGTACATGAGGCATTAGACACAATAGTTTCGCCCTTATACTCATCTGCATTTGCTCCTAGTACAAAGGTAGGTGTGTCATCTTTAGCTGGAGCGGAGAAAAGAACTTTTTTAATGCCGTTATCTAAATAAGCTTGTACACTTTCTTGCGTTAAAAATGCACCCGTACATTCAAGAACTATATCAGCACCAGTTGAAGCAAAATCGATTTTAGCAGGGTCTCGTTCAGACAAAATCTTTGCACGTTCATTTCCTATGCATAAATAACCATCTTCAACCTTAACATCTTTACGTGTGCCATGAACAGAGTCATACTTTAAATTGTACGCTATCATCTCATGTTCACCACTTGCGTTAACTGCTACAAGTTCAACACCCTCTCTATCTGAGATAATACGTGCTACACAACGACCAATACGGCCTAATCCATTAATTGCTATTTTTAATGCCATTTTCTATCCTCGTATGAGGTCTGCTAAAGTACACAGACAATATTGATGAAATAATACCAAATTTTAGTTATAATTCTTATAAAGTTTGATGAAGATGAAAAAAGCAATCTTTGGCGGTAGCTTCGATCCCCCACATGTTGGGCATTTGGAGATAATAAAACAAACATTAATATCTCTTAATATAGATAAACTACTGATTGTTCCCGCTTTTTTAAACCCTTTTAAGACACAAAATGTAGCTCCATCGCATTTACGTCTAAAATGGCTTAAAGAAATGACAAAAAATATGCCTGAGGTTGACGTCTCCTCTTTTGAAATTGACCTAAACAGACCCGTTACTAGTATAGAAACGGTAAAACATTTTGAAGATGAAGATGAAACTTATTTTATCATTGGCGCAGATAATCTTGCGAAGCTAAGCTCTTGGCATAGATTTGAAGAGTTAGACACCCTTGTTACCTGGGTTGTTGCAAGCAGAGATAATATAAAAATACCTCCAAGATATAAAAGCTTGAAGGTAGATAAAAAAATATCTGCAACACAATTAAGACAAAAAGTCGATGAGGCTTATCTTGATAAAGACATTGCTT
>DTVI01000260.1:0-268 GCA_012963655.1 Sulfurimonas sp. | reverse complement strand
CGTGATGGATACTATTCAAGTTATTGATATATATAAGGACCCCCTATGCAAAAACGTTTAGAAAGAATATCAGCTTGTTTAGATAAGAATAAGGCTGAAGCTATTGAAATTTTCGACCTTACTGAGAAAGACTATTTTGTTGCACAAGTAGTGATTGCTACTTCTTTAAATGCAAAACACACCGAAGCACTTTTAAACTACTTAAAAAATGAGCTTAAACCTGAAGAAACTTTCTTAGGAACAGATGTAAGTGATGAATGGGTAGTGG
>DTVI01000259.1 GCA_012963655.1 Sulfurimonas sp. | reverse complement strand
AGTAAAATAACATCTTCATCATTATCAAGCTATCTTTTTTTAATAAGTCTTTTGCATCACTAATTAAGTCATCATAAACTTCAACTCAGCAACATAATAATGTTGTACTCATGTTTAAGCCTTATAAGTATATTAGTCTATTCTAATATACTATTTATTATAAAAAACTTTTCAAATTACTTTAGTGCTTGTAGATACGGTATTTATTAAAAAGGGGAAGGGACAATTTTGAAAAGCTGTCTTTTACTTTGTATTATCAAACTGGTATACAACACCTTCTTCATATTCTTTAACAAGTTTGGTAAAACACTCAGCTATCTCTTTTATAGTTTCGATATTGGGTTCGATATAAATCTTGTTTTTATTTTTTGTCATAGTTAAGATATCTGCATCTTTTAATTCTTTTAGATGACGTGAAATAGTAGGTAAGGCAAAGTCAAACTGTTCAGCAATACTTGTTACACAGGTTGCTTGAGCAATGATGTCATCTTTAGGTTGCGAGTTGTCAACAGGCATATCCTCCTGTAAAGATGTTTTTAAAGATTTTAAATCTTGTTTCATTTCCTAGTGCTTTAAAAATTTTTATCTTTTTATCCATGTTTAGCATTGCATTACCTTGAGTTAGTTGTTGAAAGTATATCAAAAAATATATTTATCTATTTAGCTATTTAGACAATTAACTTTTCTATAAGTTAGTTTTGTATAAACTACTGAAAGTTATTTAGCTAATAAGCTAAATAGAAAAGGTTTATTTATGGCAGTTAACAAAAGTATATTTACAATAATGGGAGCAACAATAGCAGCATCTTTATGTTGTGTAACTCCTGTCTTAGCAGTTTTAGCGGGAACAAGTTCTTTAGCAACAAGTTTTTCATGGTTAGCTCCTTACCATTTATATATTGTAGTTTTTACGATTTTATTCTTAGTATATGCGTGGTACGACAAGTTAAAGCGAAGTCAAGATATAGACTGTGCTTGTGATGAAAAAGGCTTTTTCTATGGAAAGCCATTTTTGGCCTTAGTGAGTGTGGCCTCTATCATAATACTTTCTTTTCCTTTATGGGGAAGCCGTTATTTTAAAGAAGTACCTTCGGCTGAAATTTGTATAACAGGTGCTTGTGATACTCAGGTGAATGCGGCTGAAGAAGTTGTTGAAGAAGTAAGCCCTAAGACAATAACAAATGTAGATACAAGTGAAGTACCTGTTTTATCGTATATGCAAGAAGAAAGACTTCACCCCACACCTAATCATCAAGTTTCATGCAGTGGAACAGGATATTACGCCTTAGATACATTGATGTTTCAGGTAAGACAAGAGGTTCCTGAAATGCCACCTGCAGTTTTAAAAAAGATGCTTGATAATGATGAAGATGTTATTTTACTTGATGTTAGAGAATTTATTCAAAGGTCTGAGGGTGAGATATATGCAGATGAATCTTACGCAATTTCTAGAACAAATTTAGAATTTGAAGTAATGAATACTTTAAA
>DTVI01000258.1 GCA_012963655.1 Sulfurimonas sp. | reverse complement strand
AAAAAGATGCACCTTCTTTATCTTTTAGATTACTTTGTAAACGAGATTGTAAACCATTTTCTTTTTCAAAATCCCCAATAATCTTACGTACTTCATCACCATCAATATTTTCTTTTTCAAATAAAGAACTCACCATTGTTTCAATCGCGTCTTTATAAATATTTAAAGAAGCAATAACCTCTACATAATGTGTCGCAAGGGTTGTTTTAATATGTTGATCCATATCTTCAGCCATTTTTTCGCTGTATTCTCTAGCAGAAGCACCCATGCTTCCACCTAAGAAAGACGAGCGTTGTTTTTCAAGAACCATAAGACCTGCAACATCTGTCATTCCATATACTTGAACCATATTTTTAATAATATCTGTTGCACGTTCTAAGTCATTTGAAGCACCTGTTGATATTTCGTGAATAAAGACTTCTTCTGCTGCGCGTCCACCAAGAAGAACATCTACTTCTGCAAGAAGTTCATGTTTTTGTGCTAGATATTTGTTTTCTTCAGGTGTGTTAAGTGTATATCCAAGAGCTGCAAGTCCACGAGGAACAATAGAAACCTTAGAAACCTTCTTTGCACCCTTAGTAATTTCTGCAAGTAGAGCATGTCCACATTCATGATAAGCAACAATACGCTTTTCTTCAGGATCAATACGACGACTCTTCTTAGAAAGTCCTGCAATCGCCCGTTCAACTGACTCAAGTAAGTCTTCTTGTCTTACTGTTGACTGTTTTTTACGTCCCGCTAAAAGAGCAGCTTCATTAATAATATTTGCAAGGTCAGCACCTGCTAAACCTGCTGTTAAACGTGCTAGATCTTCTAAGTCTGCCTTAGGGTCAAGTTTAATACCCTTAACATGTACATCAAGAATCTTTTTACGTCCTTCAAAATCTGGCTTATCTACAAGAACCTGTCTATCAAAACGACCTGGACGCATAAGTGCCGGATCTAAGATTTCAGGTCTATTTGTTGCTGCTAAAATAATAATAGGTGTATCTGTACCAAAACCATCCATCTCTGCAAGAAGTTGATTTAAAGTTTGCTCACGTTCATCATTTCCACCCATGTTACCATTTGCCGCACGGCTTTTACCAATAGCGTCAATTTCATCAATAAAGATAATAGAAGGTGCATCTTTTTTTGCTTGCTCAAATAAGTCACGTACTCTCGCCGCACCTACTCCTACAAACATTTCAATAAATGAAGAACCTGAAACCGAGAAAAAAGGAACATCTGCTTCACCTGCAACAGCCTTAGCAAGAAGGGTTTTACCCGTACCTGGACTACCTACAAGTAATACACCCTTTGGAATCTTTGCACCAAGGCTAATATACTGATCAGGGAATTTTAAGAAATCAACAATTTCTTTAACTTCTTCCTTCGCTTCATCAGCTCCAGCAACATCATCAAATTTTGTATTTGGTTTTTCAGAATTTATAAGTTTTTTAGAATTACCCATCCCTAAAATACCACCACCCATAGACTTTTGCATTCTTCCC
>DTVI01000257.1 GCA_012963655.1 Sulfurimonas sp. | reverse complement strand
TTATCTTAATTTCTGTTTAGAAATTCTAATCGAATTAATCGATTGGAAAAGTTTTTCAAGAGGAAAGAAAATGTTCTCTTTCTTTCCTAAAGAAGCTTACTCTTCTTCTGACCCAAGAATGATTTCCATATTATTATAAACACCAGTACCAACCGGAATGGTTCTACCGATAATAACGTTTTCTTTAAGGTCTGTAAGATCATCGATCTTAGCAGATACTGCTGCTTCTGTAAGAACCTTAGTAGTATCTTGGAAAGACGCTGCTGAGATAATAGAATCCGCAGAAACTGCAGCTCTTGTAATACCAACTAAGAAAGGTTCTGCGATTGCTGGTCTACCACCAAGTCCCATAATCTTTTTATTCTCAATCTTAAATTTCTTCATAGAGATTAAATCTCCTTGAATAAATTTCGTATCACCTGAGTGAACAATCTTAATCTGACGTAGCATTTGAGTAAAGATAACTTCAATATGCTTATCCGCAATATTTACCCCTTGACGACGGTAAACTTGCTGAACTTCAGACACTAGGTAGTTATACAGTGACTTAACACCCATAACACGTAGTAATTCGTGTGAAGAGATTTGACCATCAGTTAAACGCTCACCAGAGTGAACAAATTCGCCTGATGCTACTTGCGCTGTTAATTGCTTGTCAACGAAGTACTCTTTAACGATATTATTTTCAGATGTAATGATTAATCTTTGCTTACCACGTAATGGCTTACCAAAAGATACAACACCATCAACTTCAGCAATTAATGCAATACGCTTAGGACGACGTGCTTCAAATAGTTCAGATACACGAGGTAGACCCCCAGTAATATCTGATGACTTTTGAAGTGCCTTAGGTGTCTTAGCTAAGATATCAGCTACATTAACTGATCCACCATCTTGAGCAAATACTGCTGTTTTTGCCTCAATTTGATAACGAATTAATTCGCCATCAGCAGTTGCAAGAACGATTGTAGGCTTATACTCAGAAGAGATATGCTCATTAATCATAAGTCTTGTTTGACCTGTTAATTCGTCAAACTGCTCAGACGCAGTAACACCAGGAATAATATCTTCAAAAGACACATTACCTGCTGCTTCGGAAATAATAGGATTTGAATATGGATCCCATTCTGCTACGGCTGTTTGTTCTGCTGCAGCTGGTGATGCTAATAATGTAGTCTTTTCAACTTCAGCATTATCATCTACTTCTATAACAGATCCACGTGCAATATAATGACGAATTGCTTCACGAGATTCAGTATCGATTACCGTTGCGAAAAGACCTTTTTCAGTTACTTTGTAACCTTTTTTGATTTCTTCGTGACGCTCTAAATAATCACCTTTTAGTAGGAAGTATTTAACATTTCCTGCTTCATTTGCTGTGATCTTTTGCGTAATTGGCTCACCATCTTGAACAAGAAGTTCAGATGCATAAGGGATACGGTTTGGAATAAAAAGATTATGGGACTTGGTGGTAGACCAGCAATCGCAGAACC
>DTVI01000256.1 GCA_012963655.1 Sulfurimonas sp. | reverse complement strand
AAATCAACTTATTGGTTATTCATTAGTTGTGGGTTTAAACAAAACTGGTGATGGAACTACCTCTGTTTTCACCCTTCAATCTATTGCAAATATGTTAAAAGCGATGAACATAGATATGAATCCAAATGACATTAAGTCAAAGAATGTTGCTGCAGTTGTTATAACGGCAAAACTTAGCTCATTTTCACATCAAGGTGATATGATAGATGTAACGGTATCTGCTATTGGTGATGCGAAGTCTATAGAAGGTGGAACTCTTCTTATGACACCACTAAAAGGGGTTGATGGTAAGATTTACGCTCTTGCTCAAGGCTCACTTAGTATAGGTGGTAAAAATGAAAGAGGCGGTGGATCATTAAATCATCCAACTGCTGGTATTGTATATGGGGGTGGTATTGTTGAAAGAGAAATCCCATTAGACTTATATCATCAAGAATATGTAACACTGAGTCTTAAAAATTCAAGCTTTTCAAATGTTATAAACCTTCAAAATGCTATTAATGGAATTTATCATATGCAAGTAGCTGTTGCTCTTGATCCAAAGTCGCTTAAACTAAAGTGCCCTGAAAATAAATCTATGGTGGAATTTCTTGCTGAAGTGCAAGAACTTGATATTGCTTATATTCCTATAGAAAGAATAGTGATAAACGAAAGAACTGGAACTATAGTTGCTGGAGTTGATATAGCAGTATCACCTATCATTATTACGCATGGTGATATAACGATTAAAATTGAAGAAGATGCTATCGCTGGACCTGGAGACAACATTATCTTAGATAATGAAATCACTATTGGTTTAGAAGACAATCGTTTAGTTGCTAAAAAAGGCAGCTCTACGGTGGCTAATATAGCACGTTCTTTACAAAAACTTGGAGCAACACCTAAGGACATTATTTCTATTTTAGAAACAATGAAAAAAGCAGGTGCAATCCAAGCTGAACTGGAGATAATCTAATGAATATTGATACAAGTACAGCTCTTTTTGCTTCTAAGCAAAGTATCCCTAAGATAGAAGATGGGCTTGACAAAGAAGCATTAAAAAAGCAAACAGATCAATTTGAAGCTATTATCTTAAAACAGCTTTTGGATACTTCAATGAAGGATGAAAATACTTTATTTGGTAAGGATCCGGGTGACAAGATTTATAATTCTATGTACAGAGATGAAATTTCAAAGATAGGTGCTGGAAATATGGGTATCTCACAAATGTTATTTGATTTTTTAAGTGATGGAAGGTGATAATTAATAATGTAACTGACTCTCTGATGGGCTTTGCTCATTAGAATGCCTAAGGCCAAATAGAAGTTAAAGTTTTTTTTCGTCTTGCCGATATTAGTGATATATACTAATATAGGGTAATAAGGATTAAAAATGATTTCCAAATTAGGCTTACCAGCCATTAGGAATACACACCAAGAGAATGAAGCTAAAAATGCTTCCAAAGCTTCCCTTTCTGTTGACAAGCAGGGGGATACAAGCAGAATCGAGAAACTT
>DTVI01000255.1 GCA_012963655.1 Sulfurimonas sp. | reverse complement strand
GCTTTTTATATGAAGGGCGAAAAGGAGATAGAACTAATTCTAGATATTGCTTGTGGTACGGGTGATATGATGGATTATTGGATGAAACGTGCTGATAAACATGGTATCAAGGTTGACAAAATTCTTGGTGTTGATCCGAGTGATGGTATGGTTGATGTTGCAAGAGTAAAGTTTCCAAAGTTTGATTATGCAATTTCAAAAGCAACAGAAATTCCTGTTGAAGACGCAACAGCAGACTTTTTATCTATCTCTTATGGAATTAGAAATGTTGTTGAGAGAGAAAACGCACTTAAAGAGTTTAACCGTGTTCTTAAACCAGGTGGATATGTAGTTATCCTTGAATTTATGAAAAGAGAAAATCCTGGATTTTTTGCTAAGATAACAGACTTTTATTTAAACAATATCCTACCAAAAATTGGTGGTGCTATTTCAAATAATAAAGAAGCTTATGAATATTTACCAAACTCTATTGAAGGTTTTTTAACCCTTGAAAAAATGCAAGAAGAATTAGAAGTTGCGGGTTTTGAAATAAAGTATTCAAAAAGCTTTTCAATGAATATCTCTTCTTTAATTATCGCTAGAAAAAAGTAATATAAAAAAGGGCTCAAAATGAATGTTCTCTCTGTTGACGCTCTAAACGAACAAATTAAAAATCTTCTTGAAACAACATTTATACGAAACTTCGTAGAAGGTGAGCTTTCGCGTGTAACTTATCATAATAGTGGACATATATATTTTACCCTCAAAGATGCCTCTTCTTCTATATCGTGTGTGATGTTTAAGGGAAATGCTTCAAGATTAAAGTTCCGTCTTGAAGAAGGTTTGAAAGTCATTTTAGAAGCTGCTATTACGGTTTACAAGCCTAGAGGGCAGTACCAACTTAATGTACTTTCAGCTGAGCCTTCAGGGAAGGGTGCTTTAGCTCTTGCCTTTGAACAGTTAAAGTCTAAACTTCAAGACCAAGGCTATTTTTCGGCTGAACACAAAAAACAAATGCCTAAGTATATTACAAGTCTTGGGCTTGTTACTTCAGAAACTGGCGCTGCCTTACAAGATATGCTTAGAGTAGCTGAGTCAAGATGGCCCCTTGTTAAAATATCTTTATATGACGCAGTTGTACAAGGTGAGTCCGCTCCTAAGTCTATTGCTAGAGGAATAAAGGCCGCGGATAAAAATAATCATGACGCCATAGTTGTTGGTCGCGGTGGTGGATCTATGGAAGACCTTTGGGGTTTTAATGAAGAGATAGTTGCAAATGTCATGTATCATTGTAAGACACCTATTGTCTCAGCAGTGGGACATGAGATTGATTGGGTGATATCAGATTATGTTGCGGATTTAAGAGCACCGACACCTTCTGCGGCAATTGAGATGATATTACCAGATAAGAATGAAATTCTAATGAGTATAGACTCCCTTATGCAACAACTTACTCGTACTCAAGGCCAAAGGCTTCAAAGGGCTAGCGAACAAGTAAAGCATCTAAAACAATCTTATGCTCAAAACTCTATAGACAACCGTTTAAAGATGAAAAAAGATGAAGTACAACAATTAATAAGTATGTTTAATCAAAGAATGATTTACACCTTACAAAGTGCGCAAAGAGAACTGCTGCCTTTATTAGAAGTTTTACCTCGCCAAATGAGAACAGTTTTACAAGCTAAGAGCCAGTCTGTGAAGCAATTGCAAAATGCCTTAGATGCACAAAACCCTAAGCTTAAAAATAAAAAAGGGTTTGCTCAAGTTTCTCAAGATGGAAAGTTGATTGATATTGATATTTTAAATACAGATGAAGTGTTTGAAGTAATGACGGATAAGGTTAAACTTCGCGCAAAAGTGCAAGAGAAGTTTATTCTTAGCTAGGTTTCATGCGTCGGTGGATAGCATTTAAGACTTGTGCAATTGCATCATGCTCAAAGGGCTTTACAAAATACCTATTTACCAGCCTCCTTGTTGTTGCCATAAGAATGATGATGTTAATTTCATGTCTTTTGATGATATGTAGAGCTAATAGTTCATTTTTAACACTAAAAAAAGACAAATTCTTATTATCATCTACAGGTACTATATTCATTTTAATACCTCTAAGATATAATTATGCTATTCATATAAAATATTGATTAAAGGTTTCAAATGAAACGAATTTTTAAACAAAACCATAAGCCTATAAAGTTTAAATTTAGACAAACTAAAGATGACTTTATCGTGACAGAACTTCCCTTATGGGACACACCTCAAGATAAGGGAAATTATTTTATCGCGAAGGTTCAAAAGCAAGAACTTTCTACCCTAGAATTACTTGATATATTAGAAGAAGAGCTTCAATGCTTTAACATCGGTTATGCAGGTCTAAAAGATAAGCATGCGACGACGACACAATATATTTCTGTGCCTTTAAAGTTTTCAAGATCTTTAGAACGTATCAGACATCCTCGTATTAAAATATTAGAAAGTTTTAAGGCCAAAGAAAAACTTTCTATTGGGGACTTGAAAGGAAATAACTTCTTTATTAGGCTTCATGATGTAAATGCTGAAGCCGCAAGTAATTTAGAAGATGTTTTAAAAGAGATCCAAAAACACGGTATGCCAAACTATTTTGGATATCAGCGTTTTGGGAAAGACTCAGGGAATTTTGAAAAATCTAGAGAAGTTGCTCAAGGTGAGTTAATGATGAAGGATAAAAAAATTCATCGTATTATGCTTCATGCTTATCAATCTTATCTTTTTAATGATTGGCTAGCTAAAAGAATAGAAATTACAAATGATATAGAAAATAAAGACAGCGAAGAGCTCTTAGTTAATATGAATATATCTGCGCAAGAGTGTGATGTACTTAAAAATCAAGCAGGACTTATAAAAATACTTTCAGGCGATATAGTTTACGAATATGCAAGTAAAAAGTGGATAAATGTAACAGACCTACAAAAAATTCGTAAGCCATATAAAGAACAAAAGATAGTACCAACAGGACTTCTTGCAGGCTCAAAGGCGTGGCGAGCTAAGGGCATGGCAGGTGAAATTGAGCATCATTATGATGACTTAACGGTAAATGCTATGGGCATGAGAAGAGAGGCTATTGTATATCCAAAGGCCATACGTTATGAGTATAAGGCTAAGGATAAAAGTTTTGAACTTTCTTTTAATCTTCCTAAGGGATCTTATGCAACGGTTTTACTTGAAAACCTTGCAAACAGGGACTTAACACCAGATTTTCAAAATAAATAAGCTCGTGAGTATCATAATTATGATACTCACACATTTTCCACACAGCACTTCTTTAGAATAGCTCTAGTAAGATAGAAAACCTAAAGAAGGAAAAATATGAACGAAATACTTTTTTTTAATACACCTACAATTCATCTACGTTTCGCATCTAACTTTGCTTTTGAGAAAATTTCAGATCTTTTACAAGCTAAGGGAATGAATCCTGAAGTAGCTATAATAAGGGCCCAAGAAGTGTTTGCAAGTGAGGGTGAAAAGGCAAGTTTGTTTTTACATAACTTACAAGATTCTTTTAATAAAGAAGTGATGCAAAAGGTGTATATCTACATTTCTAATAAGGCACTTTTTCAAGAAAAACTTTCTTTTAGCTCGTATGATCATATGCTTAGAATGATGCACCAAGTGTATAGTGCCTCTTTAAGTGAGCATGAATTAGCCCAGCTTCGACGTATTGTTAGGGCAAATTCTTATGGCATTGCCTTAGTTCGGTAGTTACCAAGACTTCATCATGTCCGTAATATTTTTATAAAGACCTAATATTTCTTCTTTTAATTGAGCCTCACATTCTAAGTTCTCAAAGAGAGAAAGGAGGTCGTGGGTTGAGGCATAAGACCTTCCTTCTTTTTCAAAGATAGAAATACGACAAGGTAAGAGTAAAGATAATTCAGGATGAGCATTTAAAACCTTTGCCGCAATAGGTGCCTTGCATAGTTCAAAAACTGAGGCATGATTATTAATAGCTAGTCCTGTCTGGGGTAAGTGTTTAGAAAATGGATAATGTTTTTTCAGTATTAAACCAAAGCTTTTAGACTCTTCTTCAACTTTTTCTTCGACCTCTTCACAGCTTCGCTTTGTTTCTATGGTATAAATCATGTTTACTCCTTATATCTTTAATAAAATCTTATCCAATAGCCCTGTTGATAAAATACGTTTTAACCCACCTAAAACATGTGTTGCTGAAGTATTATAATAGCGAGGTCTAGGTCTATCTTTTTCAAGGGCCTTAAGAATATTAGCAATTACAACATCTGAATCTTTTGTAAAAGGGTCTTTCTTTTTTACTTCTTCATGAGGGATAAGCTCTTTTTCATACTCTTTTTCAAAAACAGTGGGTTTTCCATGAATATGTTCATAAAACTTCTTAGTAGCATTTTTCCTAAAGTCTGAACGAACTGGCCCTGTATTTATAGTAACAACATGTATATCATCATTCATTAGCTCTAGTCTTAGGGTGTCACATAAACCTTCTATAGCGTACTTTGTGGCATTATAAGCCCCTCTAAAACGAAGAGAAACTAGGCCTAATACCGAAGAATGCTGGATAATTCTTCCATAACCCTGTTTTCTCATGATAGGAATGATTTGTCTTGTCATCTCATGTAGGCCAAATAAGTTGGTTTCAAACTGCTCTTTAAGTACCTGGGTAGGTATATCTTCAACCGCTCCAGGCTGCCCATATCCTGCGTTATTAAAGACAGCATAAAGTTTTCCATCTGTTCGTTTTAAAATAGCCTCAAGTGTGTCTTTAATCGTCTCAGGCTTGGTGACATCTAAAAGATAAGTATCTAAGCCCTCGTCTTTTAATCTTTGAACATCTTCTACTTTACGAGCACTTGCAAAAACTCTGTATCCATTTTTATGTAAGTAATGTGCGGTGTCATAGCCAATTCCGCTAGAACATCCTGTTATAAGTATTGTTTTTTTCATAAGCAATTTTAGCTAAATACTAGTCATCTTAGTGTAAAATTTCGAAAACAATACAAAGAGAAAAATATGAATATTAAAATATTAGGAACAATTGTTGTTATTATAGGTATTGCGGTAGGTGCTTTTTTATACCTAGGACAAGAGCCACAAGGCCCTCAGCCTATAGACCCTAAGAATGTAGTGCATAAAACTATTAACATGAAGGGGATGACCTGTGAGTCATGTGAAATTGCTATTGATAAGGTTATTAAAGATAAGGGAATGGTTAATGTTAACTCTTCAAGCACTAATCAAAGAGTTGATGTTGAGTATGACAAGACCCAAACAGATATTAAGACAATTATGAAAAATATTAACCGTAAAGGTTTTACAACTGTTTCTTATGAAGATGAAAAAGGTTTACATGACTTAAATGGTTCTATGAAAACAAAAGTTAAACATGAGATGAAATGTGGAGATGGAAAATGTGGAGGGGCTAAATAAAACGCCTTAGCATTATATTTAGAAGCTTAGAACCTGTTTACTTTGACTTACCCAATCTGCAAGTTTTTGTATATTTGAGGATATTTGTGTATCGAAGTAGGCTTCGTTTTTAAGAATTCCACATCGTGCATTGTAAGAACCACATATCTGCAAAGAAATTCCATCTTCATTGTTCTTGTGAAGTGTAATCATCTATTCTTCCTTACTTAATAGTGTAACCCCAAGACCCGTTTCTATAGGATAACCTGATTTTGCCCAGCCTTTAAGACCGCCTTTTAGATTGATTGCATTTTTATAGCCTAAGTTATGTAGGGTTTGTGCAGCTAAGGCTCCACGACTTCCGCCACGACAATAGGTGACAATAAATGCATCCTTATTTTTAATTTCATTAAGTATATAAAATTCTAAATTACCTCTTGTAATGGCAAGCATATCATCCCCATATATTTGACCTTCTGCTCTTTGCTCTCTTTCTCTAATATCTAAGATAATGACATCTGTTTCATTATCAAACATTGTCTTTAAGTCTTGGGGACTAATCTCACCTGCATCTTGTATTGCAATTTTAATTAAGGCATCTGTTTCAGGATGCCCCGCAAAAGACAAAGTACTAAAAAGTAGAACTAAATATCCAATAATTATTTTTTTCATTTTCATATCCTTATTTAATTTCATTTATTAATTGCTTTATGCGTTTAAATAATTCAGAAGTTTGAGTTTGTAAAACTTTGTTGTCACC
>DTVI01000254.1 GCA_012963655.1 Sulfurimonas sp. | reverse complement strand
TTTATCACAAGTAGTTCAGTACTAGCAGCAGGAGGTCTTTTAAGTGCTTGTAATGATAGTAATAGACAGGCCATAGATTATGACAAAATTAAAGAAAAAAAAGAAAAAAAGCTAGCCTCAGTAAATATCAATAAAAACAAGAAGGTAGTTTTAAAACTTGCAACTTCTTGGCCTGCTCACTTTCCTACTATGGGTACAGGTGTTGAAAGCTTTGTAAATAGAGTGCATACAGCTAGTGGTGGTTCTATTGAAATAAAGCTCTATCCTAAAAACACTCTTATCCCTGCCTTGGCTGTTTTTGATGCCGCTAGTTCGGGTGAGATTGATATCTTTCATTCTGGTCCTTATTATTGGAAAGGAAAGAATTCTGCTTTTTCTCTTTTTTCAGGTATGCCTTTTGGGATGACATCTGAAGAGATTAATGCTTGGATGCATTTTGGTGGAGGGTATGAGCTATGGAGAGATTTATATGCACAGCATAACCTTTATCCTTTTATGGGTGGAAACACCAATATACAAATGGGAGGTTGGTTTAAAAAACAAATCAATACCTTAGATGATTTAGATGGTTTAAAGATGCGCGTGCCGGGGCTTGGTGGTGAGGTCTTCTCTAAGTTAGGCGTTAACCCTATCTTGTTGCCTGCAGGAGAAATTTATACAGCCTTAGAACGTGGAATTATTGATGCGACAGAATGGGTGGGGCCATATTTAGATTTAAAAATGGGTTTTTATAAGGTAGCTCCATATTATTATTCTGGTTGGCATGAACCTGGAAGTATCTTAGAACTCACTTTTAATAAAGACTCATGGTCAAAGCTATCCCAAGAGCATCAATGTATAATGCAAATGGCAAGTGAAGAGATGAATTCAAAGATGAGTTATGAATTTCATGCCAAAAATTCTTTAGCCCTTAAGGATTTGACAGATAAGGGAGTTGTACTTAAATCCTTTCCTGATGATGTTATAACAGCTGGGAAGAAAGCCTTAGAAGAAGTCGTTATTTTTCAAAGCTCAAAAAATTCTGATTTCAAAAGAGTATATGAAAGTGCTTCTAGCTTTTTACAGGCTTCAAAATCTTTTTCAGATATTTCTTTAAAGAAGTATCTTAATATTCGTTAACTATAATAAACATTAATTAATATTAATAAGGCTTGTCAATGTCAAATAAGCTTACAGAAATAACCGATCGTGTTTTAAAAGAAATAATTAAAAATGAAGTAATATTACCCTCCACCTATAAAGAACATTTTGAAAATCATGCTAAAGAGATGCAAGTAGATTTAGATTATGAAGAAATGGTTGATAAAACAACGCAAAAACAACTTGAACAAGCTAATGAAATTATGCAAAAAAACATTTTGCAGTTTAGATAATCTTGAAAAAACCACACATACAGCTAAAGAAGCCATCAAAAATCAAGACTTAAACCAACTTGCTCTTGTCGTAAAAGAGATAAAAGGACTGAAGTCAGCCTTAGGCTCTTTAAAAAATCAACTATATACCGACACCCTAACAAATTTATATAATAGAAAATGGTTAATGGAACATCTTTTAGATGATGGCACTTTTAAAAATGAAGGTATTCTTATTTTTATAGACATAGATAACTTTAAACCAATTAATGATATTTATGGGCATGTTATTGGGGATAAGGTTTTACAATATTTTGCCTCGTTTTTTAAAGTTAATTTAAAAAAAATGGATGTTGTGCGCTACGCTGGGGATGAATTTGTGGCAATTAGTAATAATCCTAAGATGGAAGAGTCTTTTATAAAGATGAAAAAAATACAAGAAGACCTTTTAAGTAAAAAGCTTAAGTTAAGTAATGGAGAACCTTTATGTCTCACCTTCTCTTTTGGTCTAACACGTTTTGAAAAAGGTTCAAACTTTAGAGATGTATTAGAAATTGCAGATTCATTAATGTATAAAAGTAAAAAGCAAAAAGGCTCACAAAGAGGAAGATAAGACCTGAATATACCAAGGTTCAGGAACGAAGTGTAAACCCTTAATAAAAATAATATTTGGATAAAAGGTTCATCTACAAGAAAAAGATACTGTTCTAAACCTTTATATGCCAAGGTTCAAATCGCACACCAAAGGGATTATTTTTAGGATAACGTATAGAAATATAACCCAGTTTTTGTAAGTCTGCGTATTCTTTTGTTTTAGAAAAGCTTGAGGTAAAGTTTTTATAGCCTAAGCCCAATTTACCAACATCAAAGTCACTTATCCCATGAAATGAATAACCAGGAGGAGCTAAGGAATGCGCTGCCTTAGAATAGTTCCCGTTAAGTTTATTTGCCTTATACAAAAACAGATCCAGTTGTTTAACCACCGAACGAACACCTGAGGTTAAAATGATAGATGGTCCTATCTCTTTTCTTAAACGTTTATACATATCTACAGGTTCACCCTTATATAGATAATGTCCTGTATGCGGAATTTTTATGGTTTCTTTTTTTGTAATTTTATCACTTAGTTTATAAGTAACTTTTTTACCATAAAATCCATATTCAGTGGCTTGTGTATAGAAAATATTTTCTATATAGTCCAACTCATCTTTACTAAATTTTCCAATCTTAGAATAGTTTCTTCCAATATAAAGTAAGTCATCAAAACTAAGTAGATTAAAGTTTCCATACCCAACAAGCCTTTGGCTTTTCTTGAGTTTAATGGATATAGATTGTAAAAGTTCTTTATCATGACATCTAGCGATAACAGGTTTTTTATTTAAAATATCTTTTGAAAACATTTCACATTCTTTATGACTTAGAGAGAATTGGGATTTTACATATTTAGATATTTCTTCATATTCAAAACTTAAAGAATCTCGAATATATTCATCATAATGTTTTTCATTTGCAGCAAAAATACTTTGAGAAGATGTAAAAACAATGGAAGACGTACTAATTTTAAAAAAATCTCTTCTATTCACTGTTAAAACCTCTGTTATACACTATTTTTTCAAGAATTATATCATATTTTTAGGCCAAATTATGGCACACTAATTGCTAACTATAAATTATATATTTTATTAAAAAACGAGAATATTTATGAGACTATTATTATTTTTATTTATTGCATCTACACTTTATGCAAAAACTCAAAGTTTGCACATTTTAGATGCAAGAACGCTCTCCCCACTTATAGGAGCTATTGTAAGCGATACACAAAGCAGTGTTAAGACAAACGAGAAGGGTATTGCGAAAATATCTAGCTCAAATAAAACTATATTTGTTAAGGCTTATGGCTATAAACAAAAAAATGTTTCTCAAGCAGATGCTCAAACAGTTTTTTTAGAGCCTTTTACATCTAAGGCCTTATATGTTTCTTTCTGGGCAGCAGGTTCTAAAAAATATATGCAGCGTATTTTAAAACTTGCAAAAGAAACTGAGATTAACACGGTTATTGTAGATGTTAAAAATGAGTTTGGTAACCTTTCATATAAAAGTAATGTTAAACTCGCACAAAAAATAGGTGCACACAGACAAAGAACGATTTATAATATAGATGATTTTATTAAAAAACTTAAGGATGAGGGGCTTTACGTTATTGCCAGAATAGTTGTTTTCAAAGATGATCGTTTAGCAAGAACACATAATGAGTATGCTTTAAAAGACAGCAATGGCACAGTATGGCGAAACAGAGAAAAACTTGCTTGGGTAAGTCCTTTTGAAACAAAGGTTCATAATTATGTTGCTGATATTGCAGCAGATGCTGCTTCTCATGGGTTTGATGAAATAAATTTTGATTATGTACGTTTTCCTTTAAGAAAAGGGCTTGTATATTCACAAAAGCTTAATCAAAAGAACCGTGTTGCTGCTATTTCTCGTTTCTTACAAACTGCCAATAAAAAGCTTCGTGCTTATAATATTTATACATCTGTTGATACTTATGGTTATGTATGTTGGAACTCGAGTGATACTAACATTGGACACACTATAAAAAGTTTAGCTCAAAATGCAGATTATATTGCGCCTATGCTTTACCCTTCAGGTTTTGGAAGTGGTATCTTAGGTTTTAAAAATCCTACTGAGCATAGTTATGAAATTATTAATGAGAGCATTAAGGCAGGTCTTCAACGTGCGAACGTACAGGCTATTCGATTTAAACCTTGGTTACAGTCTTTTAAAGATTATGCCTTTGATAAAAAGTTTTTTCGATCAAAAGAAGTTTCTGAACAGATTAAAGGGGCAGAGCATGCATCTTGTAGTGGATGGATGCTCTGGAATCCTTCAAGCCGTTTTAGTTCTAAAGGCCTGCAAGACACAAAACTTCCCTACCCCATACTTCCTGCCTATAAAGAGCTAAAGAATATTAACTATTGTTTCAGAAAAGAGAATTAACTTAGTCTAGGGCTAAGGCTCTGAATATCTTTTTCAATGCGTTCGTGCTGGGGTAGATACTGAAATATTGTTTCATAAAATGCTTTAGAATGATTAAGATGGACAAGATGAGAAAGCTCATGTACGATGATATAATCAATCATCTCATATGAAAGCTTCATCATATATGGGTTTAAAGAGATATTTCTTTTTGAATTACAAGATCCCCAACGTTTTTTTGCTAGTCTAAAGCCTAGTTTATTAAACGAAACATTCATTTTTTCTTTCCAAAACTCTACTCTAGAAGGTAAATATTCCCTGGCTTTTTTTTTATAAAAAGCATCTGTATCTAACTTGGCTTTTATAGGATTTATATATATAACACCTTCTTGTATCTGTATTCTTTTTTCATGATGTTTAACCTCATAAGAGGTATTAAGATAGAAAAAAGATGAAGCAAGACCATATACATCTGAAATTTTCTTATGTTCCTTTATAATCCACTCTTTATTTTCTTGTATAAATATTAGAAGATTTTTCTTCGATACCCTTGAAGAACTGATTCTTAATTCATGTTTATTTTCCACACGTAATATCATACGTCTCATGTTTTTACGAAGACTATGTTTAATTTTAAAAACTAAGCCATCTAAAACTACTTCATTAGGAAGACAAAGGGGGAAAAGCTTATTGAGCATAGGCAATAGGATCTTTTACACCCGCTATTTTAAACCCATTTAAACGCAAGCGACAACTATCACAAAGTCCACAGGCCTCATCTTCACTTTGATAACATGACCAAGTAAGGTCTAAGGCCACATTTCGTTCTACCGCCTCTTTTACTATTTCAGATTTTTTGAGGTGAACAAGTGGCATTTTTATTTCTAAAACTGTTTCATCTTTTGTTCCAAGGTTAATACTATGCTCCATAGAAGAGATATATTCTTCTTTACAATCAGGGTAACCACTACTATCTTCTTCAACCACACCAATAACAAGTACCTTTGCCCCTTCTTTTTCTGCAATAGCCGTTGCTAAGGAGATAAAGATACCATTTCGAAAAGGAACATAGGTTGAAGGAACCCCCTCTTCTATCCCGCCCGTAGGAACTTCTATACTTTTATCCGTTAATGCGGACGCTCCAAGTTGAGAAAAAAAATCGAGGTTAACAATATAAGGATCTTTTACATTAAGTTCATTACATATCGCATTAAAGGCTTCAAGTTCTTTGGTTTGAGTACGTTGTTCATAATTAAAATGAAGGCCAATAATCTCATATCCCTCATCTTGCATCATATAAGCAGCTAAGGTGGAATCCATTCCACCACTCATTATACACACCGCTTTTTTTCTTGAAGCCATTAGATATCCTTGTTTTAATATAATAATTGTAACGAATGTCTAATTGCAAAGGCTTTAAGTGGCTTTATTTAGCTCATTTATGATGATATCAGCCACTCTAAATGAATTAGCATAAATAGTCCAGGTAAAAGGAACAGAACCCCCTGTTGGCATAAAACTTCCATCTGTAATATATAAGTTACTGAGTTCATGGGTTTTACAGTTTTTATCTAAGACTGAATTTTTAGGATCATTTCCAAATCTACATCCACCTGCTTGTAAGTTTGCAGGAGGCGCGGCTGAAATAGATGAAGATATTTCTCTCGCACCCATTTGTTTAAGTAAACTTTCTGCCTTTACAGCTATCTTCTTTCCTATTTCTAAGTCTGACTTTACACTTCCTATACGAACCTTTGCCACAGGTAAATTCCATTTGTCTTTTACCTTATCATCTAAGGAAACAAAACAATCATCATTTGGCGCCCAATC
>DTVI01000253.1 GCA_012963655.1 Sulfurimonas sp. | reverse complement strand
CTGACTGTATTTTTTAGCAACGTTAATGTCGTTCTGAAGATTTCGATTAAATTTTTTGTTCCAGAACTCAATTCTTGATTTGGGTGTATACGCCAATTTGCAGGCAGGATGTCTGTGCCAGAAACAACCATGAACAAAAATTACTTTTTTAAACTTTGGTAGAACTATATCTGGCTTACCTGGAAGATCTTTCCTGTGAAGCCTGAACCTTAAACCCATCCTGTGGAGTATTGACCTTACTTTGAGTTCGGGCTGAGTATCCCGGTTTTTTATTCTGGACATATTCCAGCTGCGTTTCTCTTCTGTTAGTCTGTCCATTAATCGAGAATTCCACAACTTTGAAGTATTTTTGTTACTATTTTTGCAATCTGTTGTGCAAGTAGTGGAGGGACAGCGTTTCCGACCTGTATATACTGAGCTGTCATTGGACCACAAAAAAAATAACTATCGGGAAAGGTCTGAATCCTTGCGACTTCTCTGACAGTCAGACTCCTGCACTGAAGAGGGTCATAGTGTATAAAGTAATGACCATCATGACTAATATGAGAAACAACCGTAGTGCCTGGCCTGTGAGGAAGCTGAACTCGGAACCTGTCTGAAAAAGCTACACCAGTCAGTTCATTACTTCTTGCACTTTTGTGTTTCGGCAACAAATCAGGTGGAAAGTCCCTCAGCTTAGGAGAAATACCATAAATTTCTGAATAGCATGCTGCATAAAAGTAACGATGAATATCTGAAAGCATATGAGAACGCGAATGGTGATTGCATATTCCGCCTATTTTTTTATCAAAAAACCATTTCTCTTTGTATCCACTTACAAAATTTCCAGGCATGAATTCAGCACCCCTGTCATCTGGAGGAGTTTTTATCTTTTTTGATGTTTCTCTCATAAAAGTTTCCAACTTTGCAGATTCTTTCGGGAGATCTGAGTCATTTCTAAAACCATAAGATTGATAAGATCTGATTGCTTCTTCCCATGCATAAGCTGAATCCCTTTTACGGGAAAGGCCACACCTTAGCTTTGGTAAATCAGAAATTAAAGATTCAAGATCAACTTCATTCTGACATTTTAAAGTAGAGGTGTTCTTAATTGAAAGATCATTTCTTATACCCAACAGTATTACCCTGTGACGTTTTTGAGGAATTCCATAAAGTTCACATTTTATTATTGAATGATCTTTGTTAACTTTTTCCAAAGGTTTTCCATCGACTAATGAAAATATTGTATATTTAGCTTCAGCTTTGTTTTTTAATACCTTTCTTCCCTCACGCTTTAATGCAAACATTGGATCTTTCAGATCCTCCAGTATTCTTTCAAAGATCCTTTCTCCTTTTAAAATTGCTGAAACCAAACCCCTTACGTTTTCCATTACAAAAACAGCAGGAGAATGATCTGCCAAAATCTGGAGATATTCAATGTAAAGAAGTTGTCTTTCGTCTTTTTCTGGATCATAATTTTTGTTGCCCGCATTTCTTGAACGTCCAATTACTGAATATGCCTGGCATGGTGG
>DTVI01000252.1 GCA_012963655.1 Sulfurimonas sp. | reverse complement strand
AAGGCAATTGAAAAAGGTTCTCAACTCGTCATCTTGCCTGAGTCAGTTTTTCCTCTTTTTCTAAACACACATAAAAACCTTATAGAAAAACTCAAATATAAAAGTCATTTTATCTCTATCATTACAGGAAGTCTTTTATCTGAAGATGGTCATAACTTTAATGCAACGTATTTTTTTCAAGATGGACAAATGCAAGTAGCTAAAAAAATGATTTTAGTACCCTTTGGAGAGTATATTCCCCTTCCCTCATTTCTAGCCCGTCCTATTAATGAAGCTGTATTTGGAGGGGCAGTTGATTATTTAAGTGCTTCTAAGCCCACTTATTTTTCTATTAAGGGAACTCAGTTTAAAAATGCTATTTGTTATGAAGCCACCTGTCATGAACTCTTTACTGATAAGCCAGCCTTCATGATAGCTACAAGTAATAATGCCTGGTTTATGCCTTCTATACAACCTAGCTTGCAAAGACTGCTTATGCAGTTTTACGCGACTAAGAATAATACTATCATCTTGCATAGTGCAAATGCAGCAGGTGGGGGAATCATATATCCTTAAAAATTAATAATCTAAGATAAAAATAGGACAAGGCTGTTTTATATCTTAGTAACTTATAAGCATCTAAAACCCTTACACAGTTTTGTTTCCAGAGAAATATCCTTAAATCATAGTCTTAGCTACTTTAATTTTTTCTATATGCTCATACAAACGCCTTATATTTTCCATCTTTATACCCCAGAGATAAAATGACTTTAGTACATAAATCATAATATTTACTTGTAATAAAATATTAAACTTTGTTTTGAATACCTCATTATATCAATCCTTATTCCTGAGTGTTTTAGTAAAGTTTAACTCCTTTTTATCTTCTTCGAGATATGATACTTCTAATTAAGTATTAGGATTATTTATGAAAATTGCAAAAAACGTTACTGAACTCATTGGAAACACTCCCCTTGTTCAGCTGAATAAGGCGTCAAAAGAAACATCTTGTACAATCTTAGGTAAATGCGAATTTATGAACCCTACTTCTTCTGTCAAGGATAGAATTGGTTTTAATATGATTCGCACCGCTTTAGATAATGGTACTATCAATCAAGACACTACTATCATTGAACCAACAAGTGGAAATACAGGTATTGCCTTAGCCTCTGTTTGTGCGGCCTTTGACTTAAAACTCATCCTCACTATGCCTGAGTCTATGAGTATGGAAAGACGTAATTTACTCAAGGCCTTAGGCGCACAACTTGTTTTAACCCCTGCACCTATGGGAATGAAAGGGGCTATTGATAAGGCAGATGAGATTCAAGCTAGTACTGAAAATTCTCATGTACTTCAGCAGTTTAATAATCCTGCAAACCCTGATATACATAGACGTACAACGGCCATTGAGATTCTTAATGACACAGATAAACAAGTAGATATATTTGTAGCTGCCATTGGTACTGGTGGTTCTATCACAGGTATTGCAGAGGTTTTAAAGAAAGAACTTCCTGATGTGAAAGTCTTTGCAGTTGAGCCATCTGACTCAGCCATCCTTTCAGGTGGAAAACCTGGACCTCATAAAATACAAGGTATAGGAGCGGGTTTCATTCCTGAAAATTTAAATACAGATATTTATGATGAAGTTTTAACCGTAACTAATGAAGACGCTATGGCAACTGCAAAGGCCCTAGCCAGAGAAGAAGGCTTACTTGTTGGTATATCAGCAGGTGCAAATGTATATGCAGTAAAGCAAGTAGCTGCAAGACCTGAAAATAAAGGCAAAACTATAGTAACTATTTTGTGTGATACAGCTGAGCGTTATCTTTCCACTGCACTTTTTTCTGAAGAATAGTGCCTCAACTTCTTGAAACCATCAAGTGTCTTGATGGACAATGCCTTCATATGTATTATCATCTCAAGCGGCTTAATGCTTCACGCAAGGCCCTTGGGTTTCATACCCCTTTAACACTTGAACTACATCCTCCTAAACATGGTCTTTATCGATGTAGACTGATTTACGAAGAAGGTCTTGAAAAAATAGAATATCTACCCTATATAATGAAGCTACCCACCTCTTTTAAACTTATTCATAGTAATATTTCTTATGACTTAAAATATGAAGACAGAACCTCCTTAAACAACTTACTAAAAGAGAAAAACAAGGCAGATGAGATTATTATCATTAAACAAGGCCTTATCAGCGATACTAGTATTGCTAACCTATGTTTTTATGACGGTAATAAATGGTTGACTCCGAAGACTCCTCTTTTAAAGGGAACCACACGTCAAAGATTACTGGATGAAAATAAGATACATCTTTGTGATATTTCTTATAAAGATATTCATAAATTTTCTAAAATTGCAGTAATTAACGCGATGATAGGTTTTCAAATTATAGAAAATGCTATAATTTTATAATTATAATTCAATTGAGGTTTCACACATGTTATATGACGTACTAAAAGACAGATCTTACGCAGACTTAATGCAAAAACATATTATTGATATTTTATCTCATCTATTTGATCAAAGTCAAAACTTTGGAATTCTATGTAAGATAGAAACACTTAGCTTTGAGCCTGTTCTACCTGAAAACATCACAGCAGAATTTCGACCTATGACCTTGTTCTTTCTTGCAGGATACACCTTTGAGAGTGCCAATATTACACAAGATTCTATTACCTTTGAAGCAGGCTTTGGAGCCGATAACCTTGGCGCTATGGTAACAGTACCCCTTCTAGGAATTATGCAAATAATTATAGATGAAACCCCTATCTTTGTTAACCTAGCTTCACCTATAGACACAAAAGAAACCGAAGCCAAAAACAATCCCGCAGAAAACAGCGGCCAAAAATCATCCATGGAAGCCTTACTAGCCAACCCAGAAAATAAGAAATTTCGTAAATGAGCCGCGTAAAGCAAACGAGAACTGCTTCTCATTTGTAGCGGCGGAACCGAAGCTGTTGTGCTATAGGTACCAGTGTAGGCCTTAGAAATACATACTTAAGTGTCAAGTCTTTGGGAAATAGTTTGTAGCGGCGGAACCGAAACTGTTGTGCTATAGGCACCAGTGTAGGCCTTAGAAATACATACTTAAGTGTCAAGTCTTTCGTAAAATAACAGATTAATAAACACTAGTAGCTCATCAATAAATACAAAACAATTAAAAAAATATTACAAAAGAAAAAAGAAAAGAAGATTTAGACCCTAGGGTCTAAGAATTATACTGAACGAATACTTAGTAAGAAAGAAACAACATTGTCGATGAAAGCATCATGCTTACGATCTTTTGTATAAGCGATGTAAAACTTACGAGAAATCTTATATCCCTTAATACGTGCTTCAAAAATCTTACCTGCTGCAACATCATCAGAAAGCACGTGACGTGACATAACTGATACTACAGGACGTGGAGCAGTTGGGTCTGCGTGAGTAATAGATTCTTTAATTGCTGTTGGGCTTGAAAGTACACCAATAACATTAAAGCTTGAACACTCAACACCAATTTCTTCAAATACTTCTGAAGTTAGCTTACGTGTATGTGAATTTTCATCTCTACAAATCCAGTCAAACTTATAAAGATCTTCTTTTTTAAGTTGTTTAGGAAGAGGTTGATTTGAGAAGATTACTAACTCATCTTCTAGCCATTCTCTGTAAATTATACCTTCTCTAAAGATTGCTGACTCGATTAAGGCAATATCAATCTTCTTATCTTCAAGTTGATCAATAATATCATCAGAATGAGCAACGCGAAGATATACTTCGTTATTGATCTTTTCTTTTATTTTTTGAATTTGCGGTGGAATAACATAATTTCCAATTGCAAATGAAGCCCCAAGAACAAAGGTAAACTCTTTGTTGATAATCTTTAACAATTCTTTTTCAGATGATGAAATCGACTTTTCTAAACGTACAGCAATTCTATAAAGGTCTTCACCTTCTTTAGTTAGCTTAATACCATTTTTTTTACGTTCAACAATTTTTGTACCTAAATATTCTTCAATAAATTTAATTTGTTGTGTCACTGCTGGTTGTGAAATTCCTAATTTAGCCGAAGCCTTAGAAAAACTTTTTTCTTTTATAACAGTTAGAAACGTGTGTAATTTTGCAAAATCTTTTAACATAATAATTCCCATAAGATATATTTATATCTGGAATTATAACCACAAATTATAAACATTGCAATACTTTTATTATAATTCATTAAATTTTAGTTATAATCAATATAACAATAATACTCATCTTACTATGACAAACTATGATTGTTATATAGTATTTTTTAATGTGATGAAAGAAGTATAATTTATGCAAGCAATATTTGAAAGTTTAAATGAAGCCCAAACGGAAGCTGTAAAAAAGATAGATGGGCCTATGCTTATTTTAGCTGGAGCGGGTTCTGGAAAAACGAAAACAATTATATCAAGACTTGCTTACCTCATTGACGAGGTAGGAATCCCTGCTTCAAACACACTCACCCTAACCTTTACAAACAAGGCAGCTAAAGAGATGCGTGAACGTGCGCTTGCCATGATTTCACCTACTTCTTATCCTCCCTTACTTTGTACCTTCCATAAGTTTGGACTCTTGTTTTTAAAGTTTCATATTTCTAGATTAGGTAGAAAAAACAACTTTGTCGTTATTGACACAGAAGATAAGAAACGTTTAATTAAAAAGTTTAATTCTGAGGGTCCTGTGCCACTGATTGCAAGTGAAATTTCAAGATATAAGAATTCTCTTTTAAGTCCTGATGAGGCTTATGCTCAAGCAGAGTTAAAAAACTATAAGACTATTGCCAAGGTGTATGAGCAGTACGAAGCCCATTTACTTGAAAATAACCTTGTAGACTTTGATGACTTACTTGCCCTTACATATAAGCTTTTAAATGAGAATGAAGATCTTGCCAAAGAAACTAGTGAGAAGTACCAGTACATTATGATTGACGAGTACCAAGATACAAATGAGCTTCAGTTTAGACTTTTACAAAAACTATGTCATTCACATGACAACCTTTGTGTTGTGGGAGATGATGATCAAAGTATTTACGGTTGGCGTGGAGCAAACATCCGAAATATTATTGACTTTGATAAGGACTTTAAAAACACCCATGTGGTGAAACTTGAGAATAACTACCGATCTACTGAACCCATCTTAAATGCAGCTAATTCACTTATAGAACATAATAGAAACCGTATAGGAAAAAAACTTATCGCAACAAGAGGTAAGGGAAAAGAAATCACAACTATCTCTTCGCATGATGAGGGAGAAGAAGCCAATAAAGTAGCAAATGCTATTTCAAAGCTTTTAAACTCAGGTGTACGCGCAGATAATATTGCTGTTCTTTACCGTATAAATGCACTTTCACGCTCATTAGAAGAAGGTCTTGCACGTCATAGAGTACCTTATAAACTTGTAGGTGGACTACGTTTTTATGATAGAGCTGAAATCAAAGACCTCATCTCTTATCTTAGAGTCGTTACAAATGTACATGATAGTTTTTCTCTTAAACGCATTATCAATAAGCCAAAACGTGGTCTTGGTAAGGCAACGGTAGATAAGTTAGAACTTGCTGCTATGAATGCTGCCAAATCTATTTTTGAATATATTGAAACGGCTACAAATGAAGAGCTTGAAGCCCTTATTAAAAAGAAAAATACCTTAACCGTTAAACAACTCGTTCAAACGATTAAAGATGTTGCACAAACTGCTGAAGAAGGAACATATGACTTTATAGATGTTTTAGAAGACACTTTTAAAATAAAGTCTATTTATGAGAATATGCCTGATGGTACCGATAGAATTGCCAATATTGATGAATTTTATGGTCTTTTTCGAGACTTTATTAAGCAAAACCCTTCTACTAGTTTGGATGAGTTTTTAAATGAACTTACCTTACAAAGTGACCAAGACCAGGTTGAGGGAGAGAGTATTTATATTATGAGTATTCATGCAGCTAAGGGTTTAGAATTTAAACATGTCTTTATCATAGGTTTAGAAGAAGGATTTTTACCTCTTATAGGTGATGGATGTGATACTGAAGAAGAAAGACGTTTAGGCTACGTGGCTATCACAAGAGCAGAAGAAGAACTTACTATGAGTCATGTTGAAAGTAGATTTTATAAGGGAAGACGAACAGAACTAAGTAAAAGTCGGTTTTTCAAAGAAACAGGCTTATGTCAAGGTTCATTTATCTTAGAGCAAAATACAAGTTTTAA
>DTVI01000251.1 GCA_012963655.1 Sulfurimonas sp. | reverse complement strand
GGTAAAAATAATCTGCTCCAATGCTGGTCGCATAATTTATCCAATCATAAACAATGTTGTTGTGAAGTAGGGCATTTGACTCTATCATAACGTTGTTATGGTAGTTAATAGAGTTTGCAATAAGCATGTTCTTTCTATCTTTTGTTTGTGTAAGGAGTAAAAGTTCAGGATTATAATTAATTTGTGTTGATAAAGTTGTACTTACATTTACATCATATAAGGTAAGTTGTGACATGACCATAGCGCTTTTTACCACAGGGGTATTAAGTAAAAATGAGCCTTCTTGAATCTTGGTGTTTTTATCAAGTTTCTGCTGCAAGTTAGAGGTTCTTCTAGCAATAGGAAAAGAATAAAACTGTGGTTTAGGCGAATATCCATGCTCACGGTCTTTCATCTCTTGTATACTTAACTTATTTCCATTCTTATCAGTATACATAGTTCTATTTTTAGTGATATTTTTCTTAAAGGCATCTAAATACTTGGCCTTTGTGATAGTAGTGAGTTTTTTTCCAAGCGCATTTTTATCATAAAATACAGTTAGAGGCGTACTCGCATAAGGCATTAAACTTTCAATTTGTTTTTCATAATTAATACCACCATAATAGGAATAGTCTGTGGTGACATCCATATCTTTTTTATTTATAGTAGGGAAGAAAATGTGCATGTTTAAATCTAAACTCGCAACATTATGTGCTCCTACATGTGTTAAAGGTGCAATAACATAATGGAAGTTGTCTTCTTCAATGCGTTGTAATACCTTTTCTAAGTCCTCAACTTTTTCAGATTCAACATGATAAGTGCGAAGCTCAAATTTATGGTTTTTTGTAAGAAAATAAGCGAAAGCCGCGTTGGTAGTAGAATAGGCATAGCGTCCAATTACACGATAAGGAAGAAGCATTGCAACTCTTAACTCTGTATATTGGCGCATGCGTTCAATATTAAATAAAGAGGTGTTAATAAGTAGTAAGTCGTTTAAGCTTGGGTCATCTATCTTGTCATCTGCATGTGCCAAAAAACTAAAATATTTTTCATCTTTGATAAATTGGCGCAAACAATCATTATCGCAGTCATTTTCATCCGTATTTAAAACATAGGTTTTAGGAAGTGGAATGGCTGAAACAAGAAAGCTTTGCCCATGTAAGGTAGAGAAAATAAAAATTAAGAGTATAAAATATTTTTGCATATTGGTATCCTGTTGAATATTATTTGACTTGTTAACTGTTTTTCTAATGAAACAGCTTGCAAGGCATACTAATTGTATGTTTTCTCATCTAATGTCTTCTCATCTAATGTCTTCTTATCGAAAACATTAGCTAAGATATTTTTTTATATTAATAAGATCATCCATTGTACACTTCTTTAATGAAGGGTTTCTTAACAGATGGGATGGGTGATACAGTGGTACTAAAATCTTACCCTCATAAGGTATTTTCTGTCCACGTGCCTTTTCAAAATTGTCTTCATCTTTTATAAGACTGTTATAAGCAAGTTCCCCTAATGTCACGATAATATCAGTATACATAGT
>DTVI01000250.1 GCA_012963655.1 Sulfurimonas sp. | reverse complement strand
ATAGTTGCTGCCCTTTTGGCGCATTTCGCATTTGGAATAAGTAAAACCATTGTTTCCAGCATTCAAATGCTCGAGCTCTAATCCGGAAAGGGGTGCCAGATCGTCGACCTCGGTTTCAGTAATGTATAGAGAAATGAGATTGTTTAGATTCGAAACCGCATTGATGTTGGAAACGGGGTTATAACTAATATCCAATAAATTCAAGTTTGGCATCTCACGGACAACCTCAATGTTCTCAATGTCATTTCTAGTGACATTAAGGCTCCAGAGATTGGGTAAAAATACATTACCTTGGGGATCGGCTAGGAAATCAAGGGTATCTAATCCAGTCCCGTTTAATCGTAGATCCTCTAGTAAATTCATTGAATAAAGTTGGCCGAACTCGCTCAAGGGGGCATCTAAAATAGATAGACTTAAGAGATTAAGGTCTGTTAGCGGGGAAATATCGCTAAGGCTTGTGCTAACTATTCTCAAAGAACTCAAACTACTCAATATGCTTATCTCTGATATATCAGTCAGATTTCCACTTGAAACTAGATTCAAGTATTCGAGATTGGTGAATAGCGAAACTGCATTCAACTGATCAAAAACACCTCCCAAACCTAGACCCACCAAATTTATCTCCGAGTTTCTAATATCTTTAATCTGATCGAGGCTACCGTTGGTTAGATTTCCATAAATATACAACTGTGTCATAAACCTAAAATCGGAGAAAGGTGATAAATCAATGATATTAGGATCACTCAAATAAAGTGTGTCAACAACTCTCAGCGCGTCGAGTTCATCGAGATCTGACTGCGGAAAATCGCCGACAAGCAGTATGAATTGTAGCGATTTGAATGCAGAGAGACCTTCTAGGGATTGAATATTTGTACAAAAAATGACAGTTAGTTGAGGGGCTACTTCGAGCCCCGCACTCCAGTACTCGATACAAGATCTGAGTTCTGGATCTAGCACGAGATCTAAAGCACTTTCAATCGGCCGATATTGAAGCTCGGGATCATCCGGATAATCATCAAAATAATCACCCGTACCATCCCCATCAGAATCCACGCTTTCGAGCGTATCTAAAGGGAACGCATCAGCACCATCATTTACACCATCAAGATCAGTATCGGCAAGTAACCAATTCGTACCCAGAGTTTCTTCTTCAGCGTCTGTTAAACCATCATTGTCTGCATCAATATCCAGGGCATCCGAGATGCCATCGCCATCAGCATCCTCGACAACAATATCGGTATAGTTTACAACCTTAAAGTAATCACTAACCTCGCAGTATCCTTGCTCGTCTACTTGAAACTCCACATAGATGGCTTCACCACTATCGTTCCATATAATCTTCCAAAAACACTGATTCGGTACAACGATATAGGCCAAATTCAGATATTCGCCTGTGTCGGGTTCACCATCCCCATTAAAATCAATTGAATAATTCACAGTTGGCATATTAGAACCCGAGGGGTAACCATCCTGCATATACTGGGCGTGATATTGAGTTGTCTGGATAGTATAGCCATAGACTACCGTG
>DTVI01000249.1 GCA_012963655.1 Sulfurimonas sp. | reverse complement strand
ATGCAAGCACTTAAACAAAATGACATTATCTTAAAAGGTAACGCCTACTCTTGATGCAGAGTTTATCTCTACGGGGAAAGGTGTTTTCTTTAGGAGATATTGCAGAAATTCCTAAGGGTGTTCCTTCGCCTACACTTATCACAAGAGCGGTTCAGGAGCTTTCTGCTTTTGCTACTTTAAAGATTCACAACATCCTGCCCTTAAGCTTTATGATGAAGGTGAAGCCAAAGAAGGTGTTGGTGCAGGTGCTTGTATAGCCTATATCTTGTCACAAGGCATCTTACAAAAAGAACTCACTCAGAAAATAAAATCGTATCTTGTATAAGACCCTAAGTGTCTTAAAAAAACTTCAAATATTAGAAACTTTGAAGCAACTTCTTTATTTCAGCATAAAAGATATTAAGGGTATAATTTCAAGCAATTTAAAAATAAAATTGCTTGAAATTATTCTTTTATTCATTAGAATATAGAGTTAAATTATATTTTGGAGTGCCTTCATGGGAACTAAAACACTTTTTATTGGTGGTGTCAAATCAGGGAAATCTTTTCATGCTGAAAAGTACACATTAAAAAAATGTAAAAACATCCCCATTTATCTGGCTACCACAGAATTTATAGATGAAGAGATGAAAGAACGTATACAAAATCATAAACTCCAAAGAAGCCAAAACTTTTTGACCAAAGAAGAGCCCTTAAACCTTTTTGAAGCTATCCAACCTGTAAAAAGCCATGTACTTGTTGAATGTATCTCTATGTGGATTAATAACATGCTTTATCATGAATTTACCTATGAAGATATACAAGAACATCTTTTAAAGGTGTTAGCCCTCCCCCAAGATATTATCTTTGTTCAAAATGATGTTGGAACAGGTATTATTCCGGATAATGCCTTGGCTCGAAAGTACATTGATATTTCAGGTAAGGTTTCTCAAATTATAGCCCAACACTGTGATAATGTTTTTCATGTTATTGCCGGAATACCGACACAAATTAAAGGGAAAAAATGATTAAAAAGATTTGGATGGGATTTTCTTTGGCCATCTCTATGCTTTCTACCCTTCCTTTTTTCAAGGTACATGATTTTTTCAAAGGGATTAATGGTTACGCGGTAATGTTTTATCCCCTTATCGGATTTATACTAGGCTCAATTTTATATGCTGTTTCTCTTCTTCTTGAGCCTTATATCCCTTCTACACATTTACATGTTATTGTCTTTGCACTTTGGGTGCTTTTAACAGGAGCCTTACATTTAGATGGTTTATCTGACGCTATTGATGCACTTTTTGTTTCAAAAGACAGGGCTGTAGAAGTGATGAAAGACCCTCATGTTGGCGCAATGGGGATGACCTATACGGGAGTTTTTTTAATTCTAAAGGCTTCGGCACTTATTTTCATTGATTGCTTATATATGCTTCCTTTTATATTGATGTTAGCACGTTTTAATGTCGTGCTCTGTATTTATATCTTTCCTTATATACGTGAAAATGGGATGAGTTCTTTGGCAAAGGCTGAGTTTACAAGAAATCAATTA
>DTVI01000248.1 GCA_012963655.1 Sulfurimonas sp. | reverse complement strand
TGGGGAGGATAACGGCTGGGACAGACAGCCGAAAGTGAAGTTACAGGTGAGGCACGTCGATCGGTTTGTGGAGCGAGATGAGGAAGATTGGCCGATCCCAAGAACTCGATGGACGCGTTTCTATCTTCATTCTGATGGGATGCAGCTATCGGAGGTTGTGCCAGAGAAAGTCTCATCGATCAGCCTTGATGCTCTTGGCGATGGAGTTACATTTTTAAGCGGACCGCTGGAGGCTGAGACTGAATTGACTGGACCTTCCGCACTGAAGGTATCTATATCTTCATCCACAGTAGATGCAGATCTTTTTGCAATCTTGCGTATTTTTGCACCTGATGGAGAAGAGGTTGTTTTCCAGGGGGCAATTGATCCGCATACACCAATCGCGCAAGGCTGGTTGCGAGCGTCCCATCGTAAATTAAACAAACAGTTGTCCAAGCCATGGAGGCCTTATCACGCTCACGATAAGAAGGAACCGCTGATTCCTGGGACCCCTGTCGTTCTCGACGTTGAGATTTGGCCAACCTGCATTGTGATACCGGTAGGTTATAAGATTGGACTGAGCATTAGGGGGAATGACTACGTGTACTCAAAAGATACCGGTGAGCGTTTGTCGAACTTCAAGAACGAATTAACAGGATGCGGGCCATTCCTGCACAATGACCCGATTGATCGACCTAATGAGATATTCGGTGGGAAAACTACGCTGCATCTAGATTCAGATCAGGAGACTTACCTATTGCTGCCGATTATTCCTCCAGCTTCTGTTTGAATTCTTCATTCGTCAATACCCAACCAAGACAGCGTTTGATATTTTGTAGGCCTAGTTCATGGAGATCATCACCATACATACTAGCTACGCAATCGGATAAAACGATAGTTTGATAGTTATGATTATGTGCTGTAAAGGCCGTGTTAAGAACGCAGGTATTTGTATTGATGCCCATAAGGCAAACGCTTTTGATTCCCAGATTACGTAGTAGCATGTCTAGATCTGTTCCCATGAAGCAGTCTAGGCGTTTTTTGTTGTCGACTACGTAGTCCGTTTGTTCGTAGAGCTCAGGAATCAGCTCGGTACCAGGCGAACCTATTATGTTGTGCTCATTGACGGTAGTTGTACGCTCGGGGGCTAAACGATTCTTCTTGTTTTCAATAGAGGAGATAGCAGCCCAAAAAGGTGCTGACATGCCCTCGCTTCCAAGACCAGGGATTGTTCTAAAAGTAAGCTTTACATGAATGACGGGAATGTTGAGGGCGCGAGCGAATATCAGGGCATCCTCTCCTGCAGCAATGACACGTACGGCATCCGCTGGATGAGCAGGTTGAGTTGCTACCGCAGGGTCCAGATGTCCTCGATGCATATCTACGGTAATAATAGCAGTACTTTTTGGGTTCAATTTGAGATGTCCCATAAGCTTTTCAATCATCTCAGTGCGATCAACGAGTGTTACTGTATTCATGATTTAATCTCTGAGTCAGCGGCTGGTTGTTCCAGTTTCATGCCACGAACCAGATAGGTTTCCAGCATTTTTTTTGT
>DTVI01000247.1 GCA_012963655.1 Sulfurimonas sp. | reverse complement strand
AATAAAATACAAAAAAAAACTTTGATTGCCTAAATCTGAACTATGTTAGTATTATATGACTAAGCTTTTAAACAGAGTCACTAAAAGGATATCTTGTGAAAACCTATATGAATTTTAGTATGCAAGAACTTAAAAGAGTTGCTTATTCTTTAGATGAAATACGTACTTCTCTTGGTGCAAAGTTCGATAATGAAACACAAAGATTGTTAGGAATAATTTCTTCAAAAAAATCAAGAGATGGACTAAATTTAAAAGTAGAAAACCTTGAAAAGCTTTCTATGGAACTTCATGGGTTAGAAGTAAAACACGGTATTAGCTTAGGTGCAACTATTTATCACTTTATGCATTCTTTTCACAAAAACTAGAGTTTAATAAGAAAATTTAGATTGATATTAGTATCATTTTTTGAAGTTATTTATCTTGTGAAGACTATAAAATAAATGTACCTCTATACTTTAAGATAGTATAGGAGGCAAAGTCTAAATAATTACTTAGTTTGACCCACTGGCTTAGGAATGATCTTTCTTTCCCAATCTTCTTGTGTTTCAACATCATGTACTGTCCAACCTTGTTCTCTTAAGAGTCTTGCAGCAATGGCACTTCGTGATCCTGTACGACAATACACAACAAGCTCTTTATCTCTAGGCAGGGAGTTATACATTTTATCTACATAAGCAATAGGGATATTAACAGAACCCTCAATATGACCTTTGTTATACTCTTTTATAGACCTTACATCTATAATCATAGCCCCACTTTCTACCGCCTTACGACCGGCTAGAACATCTTCATCACTGACTCTTGAACATGCACTCATTAATACTAAAACTAAGGCTAAGACTACGAACTTTAAAATACTTTTACTCATTTTTCCTCTAATTCATGCTCAGACAAGGAACTCATTAATACTAACTGACCCATTTGCTGAAAAAAATTCTCTATATCGCTATCACTTCCTTGCATAACTTTTTCAAGCATGTCAATAAAAAGTGATTTTTTTTCAGTTTGTAAATAGGCGTCTATAATCCATTCTAAACTTAGGGTATGGATTTCTCCGTTAATATCATATTCTATACTTGAGACAGGATTTATATTCCTATCTAAAAGAAGTTGCTTAGGTCTATTCATTTTACTTTTTTACCATTATAGGGAAAAGTTGCTTATAAGTTAGACATCTGCAAAGCCACTCAAGTGGACTAAAGTTAAAAAGCTTCAAGCATATCATGCTAAAGATGATTTGAAAGACGTATAAGACATCAAATATCTTAATTCGCTTCTTCTTTGAAATAGGTTCTATTTTTTCAGGCATTTTTACTCTTGTGTCTTAATTTTAATAAAGAAGATAATAGTATACTCAAACTAAAATTCCACTAAAAAGATTATTAATGAAGCCCATACTCTTAATACTTTCACTTTTCTTTCTAACAGCATGTACAAACATCAAAGAAAAAGAGCACAAACAAGTAACACAAGCTCAAACAAAAATTATTGAGATAACTTCTGTAAAAGACTTAAATGAACTTTTTAATGATTTCAACTATACCTCTAAGACATGGGAAAATGGGTTAAGAGAAGTTCCTCGCATTTATTTCACAAAGGTTTCTCAAACATGGGAAAAAAATTCTAATAACATTCCGCTAAGGGAGAAAAAGAATATCTTTTTTAGACTTCTTGGACCTCTTGTTCTTATGTCAAACGAAGATATTATGATAGAAAGACTTCGACTGAAAAAAGAAGACATAAGTTCACAATGGACTAAGGATTTAGCCCTTAAGTACAAGGTTCTAAAAAAAACAGACACGAATCTTAGTTCTTCACAATTTCTTGAATTAAAAAAACGTGTGGATATTATCCCCACCTCTTTAGCCTTGGCTCAAGGAGCAGAAGAAAGCGGATGGGGAACTTCAAGGTTCGCAGCTCAGGGAAACGCCCTTTTTGGACAATGGGATTTTTCAAGCAAAGGGATGAAACCTCTTCACCCAAGAAAAGAGCTTGGAGATTATACTTTAGCAAGGTTTGATACGCCCTTGGACTCTGTAAAAGGGTATATGCTCAACCTCAATACAACAGGTGCTTACAAGGAATTACGTACCCGCCGTCTTCAATGTCGCCAAGATGGAGAAAAAATAACAGGATGGGAGCTGGCCAAAACCTTAGATAAGTATTCTGAAAAAGGCCAAGAATATATAAATGGCTTACATCAAATGATTTCATATAACAAACTCCAAGCAACAGATGATGCTTATCTTAGTAATGGCCCTGCTATTCATCTAAAAAAGGTAAAAAACTAATGCATATATTTAATCTTCATGATAAACCTTACCTCATAATCAACTCCAAAGAACTTCTTTTTCGTGAATATGAACCAAATGATCAAATGCAAAGAATTTCATTTACACAAATTAAAAAAATCAATATTGAGCACCGCTATAATGCCCAAGGTGAACTTTTTATTTGGCTAAGCGTTCATGTTGAGAACATAAATATTCCTTACCTTATCCAAGTTTCTCATTTAAATGAAAGCCTCGAAGAAGTCTTTAAAATCTTAAACAATGAGCTAGATTCAAAAACTAAATTCAAGTTTGTAAAAAGTACTAAGCTTTCTAAACTAAGAAGGTCTCATAAAGGCTATAAATACTTAACTATGCTTTCTATTGCTTTATTTTTTAGTCTATTTCTTTATCATAAACTTGTCTTACCTTCTATGGAAAAAGTACAAATAGGTTCAATTCAACTAAGTTATCAAAAACCCCAAGGTATTTGTTCAAATAATTTAAAAGTAGCCTATGAAAAAGAGAATCAGAAAGAAGTCTTAGTTAAAAATTATTGTGCCATTTTTGGTTTTTGGAGACTTCAAGACAGTAAAAAGATTCCCCTTAAATATCTTCAAGCAGAATTTGGATCTTCTAGTGCACAAGACTGGATACTTGTATCAAGAAAACTTGTCAAAAAAGAAAAATATACAAAAGCGATTATTAGCCTTGAAAAGGCTATATATCTAGATCCTGATAATAAGCTTTCTCAAGTTTATCTTTCTCAAATTTACAAGCTGCAAGGAAATCAGGACAAGGCTATGTCCTTAGCAAAAATAACGGTAAACAAATATAAAGACTTTGCCTTAGCACATGAAAACATTGCCTACTTATACCAAAACAAAGGTAATCTCAATGATGCCTATACTCACTTTAAAATTCTTACTCACTTAAGTCCTAAGGCAAGTATTTATATTGCACTTGCCCAGATAGAAGAAAAAAAGAATTTAAAAGAAGATGCCTTAATAAATTATGAGAAGGCTCTTGTCTTGCACCCAGCAGCTGGAGATATACTAACTAAGGTTGGTCTCATATATTGGGAAAAAAAGAACTTTTCTAAGGCCGAAGAGAAGCTTAAAAAAGCATATGAACTTGAATCAAAAAATTCTGTATATTTTTTAAACTATTATGAAATCAGCTTAGTGACTAAGGGCATTATAACACCCAAGCAAGAAGAATATTTTTTGAAAGAGCATGAAAATACGGTAGAGGTAATGATCATATATGATATGTTGAAAATCATCAAAGCTTCTATCAATAAGAAAAAATTTCTCCAAGCACAAAAGAAGTGGCGAAAGAAGTATCAAAGATTAGAGCTAGATTGGTCTTTCACTCAAATGAGAGGCTGGTTGGACACAAGTTCTTTAGACAAAGAGCATATACAAACAATACAAAGTACCCTTGGGTTTTTTATAGGTCATCAACAAGCCTATATAATGAGATCAGAAAATTTTAAAGGTCTTAACTAATGGCATTATGCGGTATAGATGAAGCAGGTCGTGGACCCATCGCAGGCTCTTTAGTTATGGCGGGGGGTGTATTAAAAAAAGATATTGCAGGACTGAATGATTCAAAGGTTCTTAGTGAAAAAAAACGTGAATTTCTTTTTCCCCTTATTATCGAAAATTCTAGCTACCATATAGTAGAATTTACCGCTTTACAAGTGGATGAAATGGGTATTTCCAAATGCCTTAGTCAAGGTCTTACAAGCATCTTGAATCATTTAAAAAGTGATGACTTTTTATTTGATGGAAATTCTACCTTTGGGGTTAGTGGACTAAGAACTATGGTTAAGGCAGATGCAAAAATTCCTGAAGTTTCTGCGGCATCTGTTTTAGCTAAAGTAACTCATGATAGAGAAATGATACAATTCGCAAAAACATTTCCCCAATATGGGTTTGAAAAACATAAGGGATATGGAACAAAGGCCCATATAGAAGCTATTAAAGAACATGGATATTGTGAAGTCCATAGAAAAAGCTTTAAAATTAAGGCCTTAGAACCTACACTTTTTTAAAATTATTAGGAATTTTTATGAAATCATTAGAATATATACAAATGGCACTAGATGCCTTAGACAAAGAAGTTGAATCTTATGTAATGGATTTAAATATGGATATGACAAGTAAAAACGAAAAGATGCTTCCTCTTCTTCAACAAAAACGTGTACTTGAGCAAACAAAAGAAGATCTTACTTATTTAAAAGAAAATCCACCTACAAATGCAGGTGAATGTACGATGTACAAACATAAATAAAATTCATTTTCACCTATGTCCGTAAACTAAGAAAAAGTTTTTACTAAAATTTAACATGTGTATAGATAAGATTAATTATCTTTAAGAAATTTAATGGATTGTTATGTCTTTACATTTTAATATTAGTGAAAAAAATATCTTAATTGTTGATGACAATGCTACCAATATATTGTTAATTGAAGCCATCTTAGAAGAAGAAGGTTTTGCAAATACCTTTAGTGCAACCTCTGCCATTGATGCTTACGAGGTTTTAGATACAACCAAGATAGATGCGATCTTAATGGACATCATAATGCCTGAGATAGATGGACTTGAAGCAACAGAGGCTATTAAGTCAAATAAAAGATTCTCTCATATTCCTATCATTATGGTAACAGCAACAGATGATGATAAACTTCTTAAAAAAAGTTTTGAACTTGGTGCCGTAGATTTTGTTCGTAAACCTGTAAACCAGGTTGAACTCATTGCCCGCTTAAATACGATCTTACAGTCTCAAGAAAAAGATGCTCTTATCATGCAGCATTCACGTTTTGATGCGATGGAAGAGATGATTGGTATGTTAGCGCATCAATGGAGACAACCCTTAAGTATTGTCCACGCGATTATTAGTACCATACAAACTCAAAAAGAGTTAGGTATCTTAAATGATGAAGAACTTAATACCTCTCTTGAATCCATTATTAAACACACCAATGATCTTTCTGAAATGATTACAACCTTTAGGGAATTTTTCAAATCTAATAATACACCTAAACTTGCTAATGCCAATGATGCTATCTTAGAAAGTGTGTCTCTACTTAAAGAAGGTCTTGAAAACGAAAGTATTGCCTTAGACCTTCAACTTGATGAGCTTGAGCCTATCTTTTATATACAAAATCTTCTTATTCAAGTACTTACAAATGTTATAATTAATGCTAAAGAAGCCCATGCCCTTCACAAGGTTGATAAGCCTAGTATTATTATTAACTCTTACAAACAAGGTAATAAAATCAATATTTTAGTTGAAGATAATGCGGGGGGAATAGAAGAAGACCTTATTGGCTATATCTTTGAACCTTACTTTTCCACTAAACAAGAAAAAAATGGAAAAGGGTTAGGTCTATATCTTGCTAAAACTATTTTAACCCACTTAATGGAAATATTTCTATTACTAGTCAAAATGGAAAAAGTAAATTTCTAATTAGCTTTGTTGTCTAGGCCTTATTAAAGATTAAAAAATCAAGACTTAAACGTCCTGCGCCTTTAGTCACAAGAACCATCAACATCGCCATGTAATACATAACCATTTCATAACCATTTTGAAAGACAACCACAGTTTCCCTTACTTCTTCTGCATTAATATAAGGGTTTACCCAAGTAAAAGCATCCCCAGGCATAATTACATGAAAACCATTTACCCCATGAACCGTAGCAATAGCAATTACCATTATAAAAAGAAGTGGAATAGAAATAAAACGTGTTAAGAAGCCAAGTCCCAAAAGCACCGCACCAATTAACTCTGTTCCTGCTGCCATATAAGCATTTAAGGTAGGAAGGGGAATACCTAAATACTCAAAATAAGCTGCCGTTGATTGTATGTCATTGAACTTCATCATTGCTGGGCCAAAAAAAGTATAAGCCAAAACAACGCGTAGAAATAATAAGGGCATATCTTCTGCCTTAGACAATAAATCACTTCCTCTTTCATATAAATCTTTTACACACATAAGGTAAGGAATATTTATGTT
>DTVI01000246.1:14117-21581 GCA_012963655.1 Sulfurimonas sp. | reverse complement strand
AAGAAGCTTTTCATATAACTCTTTAGAATTAGTAGTAATAGCTCCACCTTCGCCTGTTGTCATATGTTTAACGGGATGAAATGAGAGTATTGAGATATCGCTATTAGTACAAGAAGCGGCTTTAACATCACCATCTTTTGCACCAATTGCGTGGGCACAGTCTTCTAGAATTGTTATATTATAAGTATGATGAAGTATTTAAAGAAACATTGGTTAAACCACTTTATACCTATGATGAAAAGTCTTCTAGAATTGTTATATTATAAGTGTTACGCAGATGTTGTAACTTTGACTGGTCTATCATGTGTCCACTGAAGGCAACAGGATAAATTGCCTTAATGCCTGGGTCTTTTTTTAGAGCCTCTTCACATAAGTCTAAGTCTATATTTCCATTTTCTGCAATATCTATAAAAATAGGTTTTGCGCCTGCATATAAAATGGCATTTGACGTAGCTAAAAAAGAGTTTGGTGTGGTAAGGACCTTATCACCTTGTTCTAATAAGACTAGAGAAGCTAGGTGAAGTGCTGCTGTTCCATTAGCAACTGCAAGACAGTATTTGGCCTCGCAATAAGAAGCCAGAGCATCTTCAAATTCTTTAACCTTTGGCCCTGTAGTAAGGTAGTCAGAATTTAGAGTGTCTACAACAGCATCTATGTCTTCTTGAACTAGAAGTTGTTTACCATAAGGAATCATACTAGACCTTGAAATTTGAGTCTACGTGCTCAACAATTAATTTACGTAGTCCCTCAACGGTTTCCCACTCAGAATTTGTACCTGAGTTATATTTAAATCCAAATTCAACCTTTGTTGCCTTGTGATGCTTAAGGTAGTCTTCTTCTTTATAAGTATATGAAACAGATGGAAGAATAGCGTAGTAAGGACCAAGGTCAATAGTATTTAAAGAATCCGTATCTGTAATCATCTCTTCATGTAGTTTCTCACCAGGACGAATACCTACATCTCTTGTTTTACACTCTGGAGCAATTGCCTCAGCTATATCTAAAATTTTATAAGAAGGGATCTTAGGGATAAAAATTTCTCCACCAATATGGTTCTCGATTGCAAACATTACTAGATTGACACCATCTTGTAATGAAATGTTAAAACGAGTCATATCCTTATGTGTAATTGGTAAAACGCCATCTTTACGTTTATCCATAAAAAACGGGATAACGCTTCCTCTTGATCCCATAACATTTCCATAACGCACAACACTAAAACGAATATCTTTTGATCCACGAATATTATTTGCAGCTGCAAAAAGCTTATCTGAAGCTAGTTTAGTAGCTCCATAAAGGTTTATAGGAGCACATGCTTTGTCTGTGGATAAGGCAACAACATCTTTAACACCACATGCTAAGGCTGCATGTATTACATTTTCAGCGCCATCTATATTTGTACGAATACATTCAGTTGGATTATATTCTGCAGTATCAACTTGCTTAATAGCTGCGGCATGAATAATAACATCAACCCCTTCACAAGCCTGGGTTAAACGTTCTTTATCTCTAACATCTCCAATAAAAAACCGTAACATAGGAAAATCATATGCAGGATATTTTTGTTTAATTATTGATTGCTTAAGTTCATCACGAGAATAAATAATTATTTTTTTTACATTAGGATATCGGTCTAAAATAGTTTCTATAAATTTTTTTCCAAATGATCCAGTTCCACCTGTGATTAGAACGGTTTTTTTGTTAAGCATTTTTTTCCTTTTTGATATAAACAAAATTTGTAAATAATCTGTATACATGATTCGAAAGGATACTCTTATTTATATTAATTTATTGTTATTAGATAAATTAAGATATTATTGCATTATGCTATTTAACTCATATGAATTTATATTTCTTTTTTTACCATTTACCTTTTTTGTATATTTTTATCTTTTACATTTGAGGCTGATAACGGGGGCTAAAGGCTTTTTAGTTTTTTTCTCTTTATTCTTTTATTCTTGGTGGAATATTGCGTATTTACCAATTATACTGTCATCAATGTTATTTAATTATGTCATTGGAAATGCTTTAAATGCGAACCATCGGATGAAAATGAGTAAAAAAGCTCTTTTAACCTTAGGTATAGTGTTAAATGTGGCACTCCTTGGATACTTTAAATATAGTGACTTTTTTATAACTAATCTTAACTTAGTGTCAGACATGTCAGTGCCTCTTTTACATCTAGCGCTTCCCTTAGCTATTTCTTTTTTTACCTTTCAACAAATAGCCTATTTGGTCGACTCTTACCGAGGTGAAACGAAGGAATATGACTTTTTAAATTATGCATTGTTTGTAACATTTTTTCCTCAACTTATAGCAGGGCCGATAGTCCACCATAAAGAGATGATGCCACAGTTTGCATCTAAGTGGAACCTTGTAAAAAACTATAAGAATATAGCAGCTGGTTTGTTTATCTTTTCAATAGGGTTGTTTAAAAAAGTTGTTATAGCAGATCAATTTGCTATTTGGGCTACTTCAGGGTTTGATGTAGGGACTCAATTAAATCTTTTAGAAGCATGGGCTACCTCTTTATCTTATACCTTTCAATTATATTTTGATTTTAGTGGTTACACAGATATGGCAATAGGCGCTGCTCTTGTATTTAATATAAAACTGCCAATAAACTTTAATTCTCCGTATAAGGCTTTAGATATTCAAGACTTTTGGAGAAGGTGGCATATTACGCTTTCAAGATTTTTAAAAGAGTATATTTATATCCCTCTGGGAGGAAATAGAAACGGAAATTTTAGAACCTATAACAATCTCCTAGCTACCTTTGTAATTGGTGGCATTTGGCATGGAGCAGGTTGGACATTCTTGCTTTGGGGTTTTATGCATGGTATGGCCTTGATTCTACACAGATTATGGCAAAAGTTCGGTATAAAACTACCTAAGATACTTGCATGGTTTATCACCTTTAACTTTATCAATATAGCTTGGGTGTTTTTTAGAGCTAATGAATGGAATGACGCAGTGAAGGTCTTATCAGGAATGTTAGGTCTAAATGGTGTTGTATTACATATGCACCTTGAGAAAAAATTATCTTTTTTAAAAGATTTTGGTACCGAATTTAGTTTAGTGTTTTCACATATGCAAGGAGATACCATAATTCTAAAATGGATGATACCTGTTTTTATTATCATACTTTTTACAAAAAATTCTATGCAAAAACTTGATAGCTTTAAGCATACTAGAAAAAATATGCTGTTTTCTTTGTCTTTGTTTATTATAAGTGTGTTGTCTTTGCACAAAATATCTGAATTTTTATATTTTAATTTTTAAGGCTTTCTATGAACACACGCAAATGGGTAAAAAAATGGTATATAACTTTTATGCTTATAATCTTTGTAATTACTGGAATGAATTTTTTAGTAGATCCTTTTTGGATACATAAACATGAAAATATATTAAATAGAGTACAAAAGCCCTTTAATGAAAGACAGCAAAAAACTAATAATATATATTTTTCTGGATTTGATTATGACGCTATTGTTTTAGGAAGTAGCCGAACAACATATATTAAGCAAACTGATTTTCACAATATGAAGATGTACAATTATGCACTAAGTTGGGCTATGCCCTTTGAATTTAAAGATTATATTGATTTCACTAAAGAGTTGTCTTCTGATGATTTAAAGTATATTATTATAGGTGCTGATTTTTTTGGCACAAATGATAACTTTAGAATGGCAAATAAAGAAGGGAAATATTATATTCAAGAAGCAACAAGTTTTGCATATCAATATAAAAGCCTCATTAATTTAGATGCGACACGAGAATCTATAAAAAATATTTTTTATAGCATAAAGGGATCAAGTCGAGTTTATTATGATAGACACAATGTTAAATATCGACCAGAAGCAAGTATTAGTGAGAGTAAAAAAAAATATGAAAAAAATATAATCAGAAAAGGTTCTGGATTTTCAAATGCCAATTATATTTATAGTCCCTTATATAAAGTGAATATGCAAATAATTAAAAATACGAATCCTAATTCTCAATGTATAGTTTTTACGACACCTGTAACTGATGGGTTTTTATTGGCTATTTTAAATAATGAAGGGCGACTAAACGATTATAAAAGATGGCTACATGAATTAGTAGATGTATTTGGAAGTGTACACCATTTTATGAATTTTAATGAAATTAGTAAAAACCATTCTAATTATATAGACGCTGAACATTTTTATCCAAGAATTGGCACCTTAATTGCGAACAAAATTAGTGAAAAAGAAAATCTAAATATACCAAAAGACTTTGGTGCTATTTTAACGAAAGATAATATTAATAGTTATCTAAAAGATTTTGAAAAAGAATTAAGTTCCTATAAACTAGATTAGAATTATTTGATAGAATATTTGAATTTCTTTATATAAAAAAATAATTCTAAGAAATAAATTAAGCAAAATTTATATATTATTGCACATGCTATTTAACTCATACGAATTTATTTTTGCCTTTTTACCCTTAAGCTTTTTTATATATTTTTATTTATTAAGTCTAAGACTAGTAGCAGGGGCAAAAGGCTTTTTAGTTTTTGCTTCTTTATTTTTTTATTCTTGGTGGAATATTTCTTATTTACCTATTATTTTGGCTTCAATGCTTTTTAATTATAGTGTAGGAACAGCTTTGAATAGTACCAAAGAGAAAATAAAAGTGAGTAAGAAGATTTTACTTTCTTTTGCAATTATGGCAAATATTTCGCTTCTAGGCTATTATAAATATAGTGATTTTTTTCTAGAAAATTTTAATTTATTAATAGGTTCAAATGTCAACCTTTTACACTTGGCTCTTCCCCTCGCAATATCATTTTTCACCTTTCAACAAGTTGCATATTTAGTAGATAGTTATAGGGGTGAAACAAAAGAATATGATTTTTTAAATTATGCCTTGTTTGTGACTTTTTTCCCTCAACTCATAGCTGGTCCCATTGTTCATCATAAAGAGATGATGCCTCAGTTCGCGTCTAAATGGAATATGATTAAAAGATATAAAAATATTGTTGCGGGAATATTTATTTTTTCTATAGGTTTATTTAAAAAAGTAGTGATCGCAGATGCCTTTGCCCAATGGGCTAACTCTGGGTTTGATGTGGCGGGGCAGTTAAATCTAATTGAAGCATGGATTACAAGCCTTTCTTATACCTTCCAGTTATATTTTGATTTTAGTGGATATACAGATATGGCAATAGGAATAGCATTACTTTTTAATATAAAACTACCAATGAACTTTAATTCTCCGTACAAGGCCCTAGATATACAAGACTTTTGGAGAAGATGGCATATCACTCTTTCACGGTTTTTAAAAGAATATATTTATATTCCTCTTGGTGGAAATAAAAACGGAAGCTTTAATACGTATACAAATCTATTGGCTACTTTTTTGTTAGGTGGGATTTGGCATGGCGCAGGTTGGACATTTCTAATTTGGGGTTTTTTACATGGAATAGCTCTCATAGTTCATCGTTTGTGGCAAAAACTTGGTATTAAACTTCCAAAGTTATTAGCATGGTTTATCACCTTTAACTTTATCAATATAGCTTGGGTATTTTTTAGAGCTAAAGAATGGAATGACTCAGTGAAGGTTTTGAGCTCTATGTTTAGTCTTGATTATGTTGTGTTACCAAATGCATTTAAGTCTACGTTGTCTTTTTTACAAGAATATGGTGTTGAGTTTGGAAGATTTACAAATATGCTTGACCGTGGAAAGGCTATGGCTTTTATCGCTATAGGCTTTATCCTTATCTTAGTATTTAAAAATTCAATGCAAAAACTAGATACATTTGAGATAACTAGAAGGTCAGCACTTATAAGTGGTCTGGTCTTTTTGATTGCTTTTTTATCATTGAGTAAAGCATCTGAATTTTTATATTTTAATTTTTAAGGTGGGCAGGTGAATAAAAGTAAAAAATGGATAGTAAATTGGTCTTTACTTTTAGTATTAATACCCTTTATCGGTTTTGTAAATTATTATGTAGATCCTTTTTGGACCTATTCACACTCTAATACCTTAAATCAACTGCAAAAGCCTTTTAATGAGAGACAGCAAAAAACAAATAATATATATTTTAATGGCTTTGAAAAGTATGATGGGATATTAGTAGGAAGTAGTAGATCAACTTATGTAAATCAAGACCATTTTACAGATATGAATATCTATAATTATGGATTTAATGGGGGTAGCCCTTATGAACAACTTGGTTTTATAGAGTTTGCTAAAGAGATGAATAAAAAAGATTTAAAATATCTTATTATGGGAATGGACTTTACCGCAACTATAAAACCTCCCTTTGCCAAATTACAGGGGGCTAGTACCTTTGTGAAAAACAGCAAAGGACTTGCGTATAAATATAAAACATTAATATCTGCAACTACCCTTATTCAGTCGATAAAAAACATAGTATCAAGCTTAAAAGGTAGTAGCCGAGTGTATTACACAAGAGAGAATCATAAATATAGAAGAGCTATATCTGATGAAAAAAGATTTAAAAAGTACTTAGTAAATATCAAGGGTAATGCTGTTCACTTTACGGATGAAAGATATAAATATTATGATGGGTATATTTTAGCCTTGCAAAAAATAAAAGATGCCAATCCGAATACAAAGATTATAGTTTATACCTCACCCGTACATGCAAATTTTTTATTAGCAATGCTTAAAGCAGGTGATAGTCGTGTAGATGATTATGATAGATGGCTTAGAGAACTTATTAGTGTATATGGGGAGGTTTGGCATTTTATGACGATTAACAGTGTCACAACAAAGTTGAAAAATTATCCTGATGCAGAACACTTTTATGAAAATGTCGGAAAATTTGTTGCCAATAAAATTACACATAAACATCTGGAAGGTACACCAGAAGATTTTGGGGTATTACTGAATAAAGAGAATATAGATGACTACATTAAGAAATTTAGAATGGAATTAAATAATCATCATTTTGATATAAATAATCATACCTTTGATAGTAAAGATATAAGTGATATTTAATGGCACTATTACGAAACAGAGAATTTTGAGCATCTTAATACACTATCTTATCTTTTTATGATATGTTTAATACGTTGTTTTCTTTGAAGATATTTTTGTTGTTCATCTAAATGAAAATCAAGTTTTTCTTGAAGCAAGGTGTAATCTAATCCACTAATAATGGAATATTCTTTAACCATATGTTTATTGAAACTTTCATTAGGAGAAATTTTTGCAAGATTCTTCATTCTCAAATTTAGATCTAAGTTCTTAAATTCCATTCGGTTAACATCTATGATAAAAAACTGGTAGTTATTATTGACTTTTTTTATAATTATATTACCTGGAGAAAAATCAACATGATAAACACCTTTGTTATGCAAGTCATAGGTAAAACTAATAAATTCTTTGATAATACGATCTCTATCAGGATGCTCCTCATAATGAATAAGTTCACGAAGCCATCTATCATAATCATCTACACGACTATCACCT
>DTVI01000246.1:0-14107 GCA_012963655.1 Sulfurimonas sp. | reverse complement strand
TGTTGCAGTAAAGGCCAAATAAGTTCACGAATCTCAAAATCATAATCAAAAAATTCAGCAATATAGTAACTTTCCTTTAAGGCAAAGGCAGAATCAAACTCAATATACCCTATTGGAGCAGGGGTATTAACATCCAATGCACAAAGTTTTACCGAATTTTCATACGAACGAGCTGCCTTAGATGCTCTAAAATTTTTATATACAAGTCTATTAAGTAGGTGGGGAATTTTAAAAGATTTTACAGCATATCTTTTTGAATTAAATTCTATTACTTTAATAGTATTTCTTTGTTTGAAAATAGTTTTATTAGAAGTGTCTAAAAAAGAGTCTTTTATAGTAAGAGTGAATGTTTCAAAACTTTTGTCGATAATTTTATATTTCATAGTTTTAGCCTTATTTTATGGTGAAATTATATCAGATATGATATGATTTCACCATAAAATAAGGATGTTTGTGTATAAAAATTTTATTACGAGTATTGATTTTAGTAAGATATATTTTTATTCTTTACTGTTCTTTGCATTTATGATGCCATTAGCAAAGGCTAGTAATAGCTTGTTTCCTTTTTTAATGATATTCCTTTTAATATTACAAGGAAATTATAAAGAACATTTTAAAATTCTTAAAAAAGAAACAATTTTTATAACTATGGTTGCCTTTATTTCGTTAATGTCAGTGTCTATTTTATGGACAGATAACTTGAAGTGGGGATTTGATGACTTAAGACATTTCTTATCTTGGATTGCAATATTTGCAATAGCACTGAACTTAAAAATTGAACAGATATATAAAATTATAACAGCTTTTATTTTTGGGATGTTTATAAGTGAGGTTCTGGCCTATGGAATGTTTTTTGAGTTTTGGGAGATTAGAGGACATGGAAAAGAGTATCCATCTCCTTTTATGAGTCATGAAACCTATGGATTTTATTTGGCCTTTACTGCAACAATTCTTTTTAACAGAATATTAGTAGATAGATATAGGTTAAAAGAGAAGATATTATATACACTGTTTTTTATATCAATCATGGGAAACTTGTTTATTAATACTGGTCGGATGGGACAATTAGTTTTTATTATAGGTGTTTTTACAACGGTAATTATACATTATAAATTTTCATTTAAATCTATTATATTATCATCTGTAATAGTATCTGTGATTTTTGTTTCTGCTTTTAATTTAAGTAATCATTTTAAATCACGAGTGATACTTGCTCAACAGGATATTACTAAAGCTTTGAATCATAATTATAATACAAGTTGGGGCAATAGAGTTGTGTATTGGTTAATTGCATTTGAATCAATTAAAAGCAATCCTCTTATTGGCGTTGGTGTTGGAGATTATGGGACAGCAATAGCTAATATTTTCGAGAAAGAAAGTTATGGTGTCCCGCTAAAAAGACAAGGTGAGATGGCAAGAAATCACTTTCATAATCAATACTTAAATGTAGCTGTTCAAATTGGAATTATAGGTTTAGTGTTATTACTTGTCGTTTATTTCAACTATTTTAAAATGAATATAAAAGAAAAAGAGATTAAAGAACTAAGCATGTTCTTCATCTTAATGTTTGCTGCTGCTGGTTTTTCATCTTTATACTTTGGAAGAAGTTATGGAACTTCAATCTTTATATTATTTACAGGATTATTTATTGCTGGATTGCTAAATAAAGAAGATCACGATATTAGTTCTAAAGTAAGCTTGTAAATCTCACTCACCGATATCTCTTTAATTGAAAAATCTAACTTATTTAGCTTAAAAGGATCTACCTTCGAGGGTGAGTCTACAAGCTTGTTAATATCTGTCACATAGATTCTAGATGTTGGAGTAGGGCCAAATATAGTTATAGAAGGCTTGTTCATGCCCCAAGCCATATGGGTGGGTCCTGTGTCGTTTCCGATTAGTAGGTCTGACTTGTCTATAAGTGCTTTGAGCGTGTTTAAATTGGTTCTAGGGATAACCTTAGCGTATTGTGAATGTTCTTCTATAAACTCTGCGTCAGCCTTTTCTTCGTCACTTCCCCAGATAACGATAACATTTTCTTTAAGTGCATTAGCTAGTTCGACAAACTGTTCTTTTGGATAGTTTCTTGATGGCCAAGTAGAACCTATTACAAAGATGATATTTTTTTTGTCTTTACTTAGGTAGTCATAAATAATAGGGTCTTCATCTTTATAAAACAAGAAAGCTTGTTTAGAAAGTATCTCTTTGGAACCCACTCCTAAATCTAAGGCTTGAGATACTACACCTACATTTCGGTCAATTGTATTCATATCATAAGCAAGGGTATAGGTATGTTTATAAAGGTAAGAAGCTATGCCCTCTCGGATGCTATTTTTATCATATCCATGAGACTCACCCTTGATAAATTTTGTGGCAATTGCTGACTTTAAAAGTCCTTGCATATCAATAATATAATCATAGGTCTCTAAATTCTTTAAAATCTTTATTTGTGAAAATAAATCTGATAGTTTTTTTGTTTTTTTAAATTTTTTAAGTTCTATTGGGATGATAGTGTTTATATCAGGGTTAAACTCTAAAACAGCCGCCATAGACTTTTCGACTATCCAGTCTATTTGAGCTTGAGGATATTTAACTTTTATAAACTGTAAGGCAATCGCGCTATGGATAATGTCTCCCATGGCACTTAGTCTAACGATGGCTATCTTCATGACATTACTCCTGAAAGTCTTTGGTATTCAGTTGAATTATTTAGAAGTTCTTGATGTGTTCCTCTATCGACGATAGTACCATCTTTAAAAACAAGAATGATATCGGCGTCTTCTACTGTGCTTAACCTGTGGGCAATGGTAAAGGTTATCTTGTCTTTTGTATAAGCAGAGATTGCGTCTTGAATGCGTTTTTCACTTTTGTTGTCTAGGGCTGAGGTTGCCTCATCAAAGATAAGTAAAGAAGCATGTTTATATATGGCTCGGGCAATGGCAATGCGCTGTCTTTGCCCCCCTGAAAGATTAGTCCCTGCCTCATCCATTTGAGTATAAATACCTTCTTCAAGGCTTTCAACAAAACTACTCGCATCTGCAAGTTTTAATGCTTCATGTACTCTTTCTTCATTTATTTCATTTTCACCATAGGCTACATTGGCACTCAAGCTATCTTGGAAGATATAAACACGCTGAGATACTACTGAAATATGATGGCGTAAAGAGTCTTGTTTAAGGTCGGATATATTGGTGCCATTAACTAAAAGTTCACCTTCATTTACATCATAAAAACGAAGCATAAGATTCACTAAAGAGGACTTTCCTCCACCACTATCTCCAACAAGGGCAATGTTTTGTCCACTTTTAACTTCTAGATTTATCTCTTTCAGAGCAGTCATATCGTCATATTTTAAAGTTACATTTTTAAAGCTAATAGAATGTATATCCTCTTGAAGTAGGATTGAACCATCATTGATGGCTGTTTTTGCATCAAAAATATGAAAGATACGCTCAGTAGCGGCAATAGAGTCTTGTATCTTTCCATAAATCGAACTAACTCTTCGGATTGGATCAAAGATTAGTCCAACGGCGGTTAAAAAAGCAATGAATTCACCCTGGGTCATTCTTTCTTGATACACTTCTTGTCCACCCATATAAATAACAGCGGCTAATCCACTAGCTCCAATAATTTCCATCATAGGAGAGACTAATGCGTTGGTATAAACACTTTTCATAGTGAACTTATAAAACTGCCAATTTTCCTTAGAAAAACGGTTCATCTCGAACTTCTCAGTGGCATTAGCCTTAATGACCTCATTATTGTTAAAGACCTCAGTAAGCCGTGTTACTACATCTGCATTTTTTTCTTGTGACTTATGAGACAGTCTTTTAAGTCGTTTTGTAATTAAGATAAGTGGATAAATAACTATGGGCATAACTACTAGAGAATAAAAGGCAAGATAAGGATTCATATAAATAACATATGCCACAAGACCAATGGCTGTAAGTGTATTTTTAACAAGGTCCGGAAGCATGTTGGCTACAAAGTACTGAACTCTTGTGATGTCATTGGTTACACGGGATATAAGCTCACCACTTTGGTTTTTAAATAAAAACATCATATCCATTGAGATGATCTTCTCAAGCAGTTCTTCACGGACTTTTGTAATGATATTTAAACCTATAAGTTGCATGAAAATAGTTTGTATATAAGACCCTAAAGCCTTGATGGTATAGATGGAAATGAGTCCTAGAGGCACTAAGATAAGCATGTCTGGATTTTTATCAACAAACATGTCATCAATAATCCACTTCATGATCTCAGCGGTGGCCATCGTAGCACTAACAGTCATTAAAATACCAATAAGTACTAGAAAATAATAAAATTTATAGTTTTTAAAATAGGGCTTATAACGTCTAAAAGTTTCTTTCAAAAAGTCTCCAAAGTATATATATATGAAAAAATAACATATCTTCGCTAAAAAAGAGATGATAGTGAAGGTGCATTTTTAGTAGATGGAAGTATTAAAGATATTTCAAGGCTAAAATTAACACAATCACCACATTTTATGGCCGCTGATCCTAGGGATGAAGATGAACTTATTAGCTATTGAGACATTAATATTAATGATTAAGTTAGTGTATATGCTGGAAAGATAAATATGAGTTATTTTTTGCAAGATGAAGCCTATAAGGTAGGTCTTATCCTGAAGGAAGAAGAAAATTCTAAGCTTCACTTTGGTCTTGGGTATCTCCAAGTATCATCTAAATTTTCCCAGTTTTCAAAATTTGAAGTTATTGGGACAAATAGTTTAGATGAGGATGGTGTCTTGTTTTTCTTACTTACAGCTTTTAAAATGATATAATCCTTTCAAAAAGGGGTTGTCAATGAAAGCTATATTATTCTTAAGTATTTTACTAACATTAGGGGTACATGCTGATTATGTTAAAAAGACCATAGGAGTTTGTTCTTCTGAGGAAACTTTAATAGAACTAAAAACCTACTCTAAAACACATATCCTTGAAAAAGGTGGGATTGAGTTAGAGATGTGGATGATGGCTCATAACTGTAAAATTATTGATAAAAATACAAAAATACAAATACTAGACTATACAGGCAAAAATAGCGAAGTATTAAAAGTGCTTTTAAAGCAAACAGGGGATATTGTATACACCACAAACAAGGGTATACAAATTGAACAACCTGGACAAGATAATATTATTTATAAGTTCTAACGAAGAACATTTTGAAAAAGATATTTCTCTTTCTTTTAATTCTTTTACTCTTAGGGATTTTTTTTAAGCCAATATCTATTTCTATCTTAGAAGGTGCTCTTTCTTCGCTCTTAGATACTCCCGTAAAAACACTTCAATTTAATGTACTTAGCCTAGACCTTTACGCAAGTATAAAAAATGAAAAAAACATTGCACATATAAAAGTAAATAGCCTCTACCCCTTGGGAGTAGATGTGACATATGAAGGAAATATTGATGCCTTCAAGGTTTACCATCCTTTAAAAGCTTCTTCTTCACTGACTGGTACTGTGTATTATAAAGATCATCTAGAGATTAATGCGAATCTTCTTACTATGGATGCGAAGACAAGGATTCAGGTTCTTGAAAAAAAGGATGATTGGTTAGTAGATGTAAATATTTCAAGTCTTTGCTTAGGGAAGTTACAAGAAGAGAACAATATTTCTGTTGACTTGGATGGAAAGCTTGATATCTTACTGAGGTTTCATACAAATGATGACTCATATCTTTATGTAAAATCTGAACAAGTGAAGATTCATATGCAAGAATATAATGACCTGTACTTAAATCTTAAAAGCACTGATGATAACTTACACGCTAATGCAATTTTTTCAGCCCCCAATATAGAATATAAAGGGATTTGGTTTAATTATGATGCAAATAAAAAATCTTTTGATGGAAAGGTTAATCTACGAATTAAAAAAGTAGATAATGATTTTGTTTTAAATATTAAGGGAGAGCATAATAAGACAAAGCTTAGGGCTAATCTTGATGGGAGTATTGCTTCTTCTAAACTAAGTGTTAAAAATATAATTTATGATTTAAATACAAGTGAAGCCAGGGCAGACCTTAGCATACAACTCAAAGAAGTACAAAGACTAGAGTTAATGATGAAAGAAATAGGAATTTCCTTACAAGGAGACTTTGAGGCAAAAGGAAGCTTAAGCTATAAGCTTGAAAAACTCCTACTTAAGCTAAATACACAAAGTCTAGGTGGAAACTTAGACTTTAAATATGATGATGGTATATTCTGGAAGGCAGAAAAACTTTCTCTAGAAAAGATAGCTTATATGGTAAAGTTGAAACAAAATCTTTCGTCAGTATTTAATGCTGAGGGGTCTTATGTTAACAATAAAATAGAAGCCAAACTTCAAAGTTCTAAATTAAGAATAGATACAACAGAAATTAAAGATATCAATATTTCAGCCCTTGGTACCTTAGAAAATATTAATATTTTAACACAAGCTCATACAAAAGATCTTGACATTAAAAGTTCTACTTTACATCTAAAAGAGCTTAAATTCCTTAACTTACAAGCCAAAATAGATACAGCATACACTGAAGACCTGATAGATATAAACCTTTCCAGCTCTTATAAAAATAAGATAGTAAAGGCCAAATTCGAAGCCAAATCAAAAGAGCTCTCACTTAGTGTAAATAAGGTGAAGTATGAAAAGAAAAGATTAACTGGAAAGTATAACTTAGATCTTGAACCCTCACTCTTACTGTTAAAAGACAGCCTAAATATTAAAGGAAGTTTTTCTTATGATAAGAACTTTGAACTTCTGGCTTTAATAAAGAGTTTTGAAAAACCTATACATTTCACACTTAATGGAAATCAACTTAAGCTTCATGGAACAAAGTTTAAACTTGAAAACTTATTAGAACAAGCAGGACAAGCACCTTATGCTAAAGGTAAGCTTGACTTCAATATATATGGTGATTTTGATAATTTAGAATTTTCGCTAAAAAGTCAAGAAATAAGCCTAAATAAAAAAGAAACAGGCTTAGATGAAAACCTATCTATAACAATTAAGGGAAGGCTGAATTCAGATGAATTATATCTTTGGACACAGATTGATAATAAGCACTTAGTCATCTCTAAAGGACTTGTCTTTTATCATCTTAAGAAGAAAAACCTTAATATCAATCTTCCTTTAGTCGTGAAAAACAAGAACAAATCCCTTAGTCTTATTTTAGGAAGTCGACTTAATACCTCAAAAGATATTTCAGGAAGTATTGAACTCAGAAATGGTTCTGAGAAAATATCTTTAGAACCTTTTCTTTATGATGAAGAGGGCTTTCATTCAGAGTTGAAATTAATTATAAATAACTTATCAAAATATGCACCCTTATTTGAGCAAAACCTTTATGGGCCCTTACACCTGCATGGCCCCTTAAACTATGTAAAAAAAAAAGCAGATATACATCTTGAAACAGGAAGCTTTGGTGGATTAATGAAAATAAATCTTCAAAATGAGAAGCTACAAATAAACTTAGAAAATCTTAGTATAAAGAATGTAGAAAATATAATAAAAGAAAAAAGTGTAGTAAAAAAAGGCTTATTAAATGGAGGCTTGACATATAATTTAGAAGCAAAGGATGTTGAAATAGTAGGTATAGATATTGATAAAAGTCTTCAAGAAGTGCAAGATGTCTTAGGTCTTAATATCTTTGCTATGGGAAGTTCACTTGTGCAAAAGCGTTTTTCAAAGCATGATGATATAAGTCTATCAACACAGGTTTCAGAGCTAGAATTTGATGTGAAAATTACTAAAGATTTGATTATTTCTAAAGATATTGCTCTTGCAACGAAAAAGTCTCGTTTTGCAATTAATATGGATTTAAAACGAAATGGTGAGATTAAAGATTTGGAAATAGCTATTTTAGATTATAAAGGCTGCGCAATTTTAAGGCAAAAGCTAGAAGGTAATATAAAAGAACCGGAGCTTGTAAATACAAAGGGAACGGCTGTAGTCATTCTTGGTCGTGCTCCAAAAGAGATACTGAAAACAGGGGCTAAGCTTGTAAATGTAGGAGCTGGATTGATTGACTCTACGGCTTCTTTTATTTGGAAAAAAGGTTTAAGACAAAACTCTAGCATAACCTTAGTCGAAGATAGTCTTACTAAGGGCGCAAATATCTTTACTTCAGGTCAAGATTTGGTGGTTAGCGGGAAGTGTAAGATATTTTACAAGGGGAAGGTGAAACATCCTCATTAAGCTTGGTTAAGTTAGCTTTGTTAAGATACTTATAAAGGGAATTATATGGCTAAGATAATGATGATAGAAGATGACTTGGAGTTTGCAGAATTTTTAGGCGAATATCTTGAAAAATACAATATATCTATCACTAATTTTGATGATCCCTTCCTTGGACTATCTGCTGGAATTTCAGATTATGACCTTGTTATCTTAGATCTGTCACTCCCCGGTATGGATGGATTAGAGGTATGTAAAAAAATAGTGGAGCATCATGATACACCTATTATTATCTCTTCAGCGCGTAGCGACATCACAGATAAGGTGACTGCCTTACAACTTGGGGCAGATGACTACCTTCCTAAGCCCTATGATCCCCAAGAGATGTATGCTCGTATTATTTCTTTGCTTAGACGATATAAAAAAATAAATTCTGAAGAAGATGATAAAGCGCTTTTTGAGCTAGATAAAACAAAAGAGCTTATTTCTTATAATAAAAACTATCTTGACCTTACCCCCGCAGAATTTGATGTGATGAGTGAGCTTATACATCATCTAGGTTCCACTGTTTCAAGAGAGCAAATACTTAATGCGTCTATGTCACTAGCTGATACAAGTTCAAAAAGCCTTGATGTTATTATTAACCGTCTTCGTCATAAGATAGATGACAAAGAGAAACGTCATATACGCTCAGTCCGAGGGATAGGATATAAGCTTCTTCCATGAATTTGCATACCCTAAGAGCCAAAATATCACTTATCTTTTTCTTCGCTCTTATACTTTTAATTACAGCATTTGGGATGTATTATGGATATCAAGAAGCACAAATGCAAAAACAACAAAACACTCAGTATAAGAAGGTTTTAAAAGACTTAAGAGATAAGGAAGTAATACATTTATCTCGAACAGAGTTAAGAGAGTTTTTTCTTAACCATGGACTTAAGAAGATAGAAGATTACTTAATTATTAATAAGGTAAAACATATAGATAATATGAGGGATTTTTCTTCCTTGTCTTATGAAAATAATTTTTATTTTCATCTTCATCTTCCTTTTATAGATATGCTTTTTCTTAATACAAGGATTCAAGGTTCCATGGATAAGGGTATTCTCCTTTTAGTTGTTTTCATTTTAATCCTTTTATTTATGGTGTACTTTTGGATATTAAAATCTTTGGCTCCCTTGGCTGAACTTCAAAAAAAGGTTCAAGACTTTGGTTCAGGAAATTATGAGATAGATGCGAGTTCAAAAGGTAAGGACGAGATTTCCATGCTTTCAAATGAGTTTCATTATGCAGCTAAACGTATTCATGCACTTATAACTTCCAGGCAACTTTTTTTACGTACTATTATGCATGAACTTAAAACACCGATAGCCAAGGGACGAATTGTTTCTGGTCTTTTAGATGATATGAAGCAAAAAGGTAGGCTTGATAAAATTTTCACCCGTTTAGACGGACTTATAAATGAGTTTTCCAAGATTGAACAAGTAGTATCAAAAAATTATAAATTAAAGACAAAACCTTATAAGATGAGTGAACTTGTTTTAGCTTCTATAGATATGTTGATGCTAGATGAAGAAAAAATTGAAAAGGATGTAAAACTTGTTTTAATTGAAGACTATAGGGTCTTTGTAGATTTTGACTTGTATACCCTAGCTATAAAAAATTTATTGGATAATGCCTTGAAGTACGCAGAAGATAAAAAAGTGACAATACAGATGAATAGTTTTGAGCTAAGAATATCAAATAAGGCAAAGGCCTTACCTATGTCTATGGATGAATACTTTAAACCTTTTCATAATGATGTTAAACATCAAGGTGGATTAGGTCTTGGAATATATATTGTTAAAAGTATTATAGACCTGCATGAGGAAAATCTTAATTATGAATATCAAGACTCTTGTGTCGCTTTTAGTATTAAGACTTGTTAAGTATATAAGAATAATCATTAAAAGCTAAGTTGTAAGATATAAATAATAGAGGAAATACGAAAGCCTCTTTTAAAGGATGTATTATGAAAAATATTTTATTTTTTACCTTAGTTTTTGGTATGGTACTTAATGCCGGTACTATTTATGTTAATCAAAAAAGTAAGGCTAAAGACGCTGATGGACAAAGCTGGGATAAGGCATATAAGAATCTAAACCAGGCCTTGAAAATAGCTAAGAATGGAGATGATATTTGGGTAGCAAAGGGTGAGTATATTGTTAAGTCTACGCGTTTAAATGGAATCAATATTTATGGAGGTTTTTCAGCTACTGAAGTACAATTGTCTCAAAGAGAAATAGTAAATAATGAGACAAAGATATATGGAAGGCTTGCCTTACAAAATGCTCTGATTTCTTCTGTTACTATATTAGAAGAACCCGAGCGTCATAGGGTTGTTGAGCTGAAGTTTAGTAAAGAAGATTCTTCGTTCAAACCAAATAAAAAAAGAATGAAAGAAGCTAGAGCAAAGAGGATTAGACAAGAACAAAGGTATAAAAGAGAACATCCAGAACAAGACTATACAACTGAACCGATTTCAAATCAATATGCAGAAGAAGTCAAATATAGAAAACCTCCAAAACGACAAAATAATGATAGAAGAGACCCTCCACGTCTTAGAAAACTAATGCATAATTTTGATACAAATCTAGATGGAAAAATATCAAAACGCGAGGCTCCCGAACCTATGAAAAGAAATTGGTACAGACTTGATAAAAATAATGATGGATATTTGGATAAAGGTGAAATACTTCCGCCCAGGAATGAACATAATAAACAAAGACCCCCTCGAAGAATAATTTATAATTAAGGCTTACTTAGGGCCTTAGTTGAAATACTTTCTGTGATTTCATTAAATTTCATTAAACTTTCATTAAAAATTCCGAACTTTCATCTTTCATAATACCTTTATAACAAAACAAAGGCTTAATTATGAAAACGAATGTAGCGAGTTTATTTAGTAATATCTTGGTAAAGAGTTTCTTCATCAAAAGTTTTTTTCCTATGTTAACAATACTCTTATTAAGTGCATGTGGAGGGGGAGGTGGTTCAGGAAGTACAGGTAGTTCAACTGTAGAGCTTGTATTAAGTAGTAAAGTAGCCTTAGGCGAATCCTTCTTTAATGATACAAACCTTTCTTTAACGAGAAATCAATCTTGTGCGACTTGTCATAATCCTGATCATGCTTTTATAGATGATAGGGATAATGGAGTTAATGGTGCTGCTTCAGCTGGAGATGATGGATCTTCTTTGGGAGACAGAAATGCTCCTATGGTTTCATATGCACTATTTTCACCAGAGTTTTCTAATGATGGACAATTTATTGGTGGGCAATTTTGGGATGGTCGTGCTTCTTCTTTGATTGATCAAGCAAAGGGACCTTTTTTAAATCCTGTAGAGATGCAAATGCCTTCTGAATCTGTGGTAGTTGATAGAATCTTAGAAAATCCTGCTTATATAGAGCAAATGCAAAGTATATATGGTCCTAATATCTTTGATGATCCAATAGATGCTTTTAATGCATTAGCTGACGCTATTGCAAACTTTGAGCTATCAGTAGAGTTTCAAAGCTTTGATTCAAAATTTGATAGGGTTAGAGCAGGGCAGGCAAGCTTTACTATACAAGAGGCCGAGGGTGAACAATTATTTAGAGATATGGGTTGTACATCTTGTCATGTTGATGGAGGAAATAAGGCACTTTTTACAAACTTTAGATATGAAAATATTGGAGTACCCAAAAACTTTGATTTACGAATAGCCAATGGCTTAGGCCTTGGCCATGTTGACCATGGACTTTTAGAAAATTCTGAAGTGTCAAGTAATGCAGAAGATGGAAAGTATAAGGTGTCTAGCTTAAGAAATATAGCCGTTACTGGACCTTATATGCATAATGGAGTCTTTACTAATTTAAAGACAGTAATACATTTTTATAATACAAGAGATGCAGGAGGAATTAATTCTGAGACATCAGGTCCATGGGAAGCTTCTGAGGTGACAGCAAATATAGTTGCAGCAGGAAGAGTAGGAAACCTTGGGCTAAGTGATGTAGAAGAAGATTCGATTGTTGCTTACTTAGAAACCTTAACAGATGCAAGGTATGAAGCTTTAATTCCTTAGAAATACTATTGGGTATAATTTAATCTGTTAAGGGAAAATATAGAATTAAAATAGCTTAAAGTAAGAGTGAAGTTTTTTAATGAGGAATAAAATTAATGAGTGCGAAGCCCGAAGGCATTGCACTGAAGTATAAAAAGATTTAAACGGCATAAGGAAGATAAGTTTTTCTTCGTCATAATATTTTGTTTCGATATTACAAGTAGTTCCTTTGATAGGGTAACATATAAATAAATTGTTAAGAGCTGAAACACTTTTATTAGTTAAGTTTGAATAACATCTAAAATTAGCTTAAAGTTTTTGTTTCCAAAGAGTTTTTTTGTAAGTATAGATGTTTTTGAGTATACTTTATAAAAAAGTTTCAGATGAATAAATTTAAACTAAGCCTATTTTTATCCCTTATGGTCTTAATCCTCATGATTGTCTTTCAAACTAAAAATGAAGATATCAAAATACAGGACTTAACCGGAGTCAAAAAAATACTAGCCTTTGGAGATAGTCTCACCTATGGAAAGGGTGCTCCTTCTCAAAGCTATCCACTTCAACTTCAAAAACTTCTTTCTCTTGAAGTAATTAATGCAGGTAAATCAGGTGAATCGTCTTCACAAGGTTTAAATCGTCTTCCTTCCTTACTCAAAAATCACAAGCCAGATTTAGTTATCTTATGTCATGGTGGAAATGATCTCATGCAACAAACATCAAAAGAGGTATTAAAGTCCAATTTAGTGAAAATGATAAAACTAAGTAAAGAAAGCGGTGCCCGAGTTCTTCTTGTGGGTGTACCTAATTTCAAACTTATTAGATTTTCAACAGAATCTCTTTATAAAGAAGTTGCAGAACAAGAAAATATAATGTATGAAGGAGATGTTCTTTCGTATATTGAAAATGACAGGTCTTTAAAAAGTGATAGAATTCATCCTAATGCTAAAGGTTATATGCTAATGGCAAAGGCATTTTCTGAGCTTATAAACTAAGGAATATATTAGGACAAAGGTATTTGATAATACTGGACTAATTATTCCAGTATCCAAATTTATAAAGTTGTCTGGGGCTGCTGCATTTTTATTAGCAAGTCTTGTAGGTGACAAAGCTTGAAACAAAGAAATGCTACTTATTTCTGACTGATGACGTATTTTAGTATTTCTACAACTTCTTGAGGGCTTGTTGTCCATGCCATTGCTAAGGCATCTACTTCTTTTAGAGGGTGGATGATGTCTTCAGCATGAAGGGTAATATAGGGTTTTGAAAGTGCTGCGCAATAGCCAGCGTCAAAGGCTGCATTCCATTGTTTATACTTATCTCCAAATCGAATGATAGCAATATCACAAGATTCAATAAGTGTTTTAGTTCGTATAGCATTTACCTTAGCCGATTTATGATCTCGCCAAAATTGTTTATCTTCAACTCCTAAACAGTCTGCTGCACTATCACTAGCCTCGTGATTTGTAACAGCCGAGCTAAAGATAACAGCCAATCCCTGCACCTTACAAGCATCTATAATATCATCTCTCCATTGAGTATGTATTTCACCCGATAAATATATTTTCCAAGTCATTTTCTTCCTTATAGTTGCTACCGTTCATCGTGAGCCAATGTTTTCGCCGTAGGGGAAAACATTAGCTCCTCGTTCTTGTTAACTTGCGTGTAAGTGGTCTGCTTCTGCTTTAAGTCTTTCAGCAATCCAAACTTTTATTATTGATTGTCTTGTGACACCAATCTTTTTTGCTTCATCATCAAGTGCATTGATTACCCATTCTGGGAAATCAACATTTACTTTTTTTGTGTCTGTTTTGAGTTTGTTAAAGTCTTTTAATTGAATTGATTTTGAGA
>DTVI01000245.1 GCA_012963655.1 Sulfurimonas sp. | reverse complement strand
ACTCAAGGGAAAATTCTTGGTAGCCTTACTTCTTTCAAGGTCAAAGGTTCAAGTGACATATCTTCTAGCCAAACTTCTTATACTCTTCTCATAAAGGATATGAACTTAGATAAGACAGCTATAAAAGTTACTAAGGCAAAAATAAAAGAACTTCTTACCATGTTAGGAGAAAAGCCTTATGCTAAAGGAAAGGTAGACTTGCATATTCAGCTTATAAATCTAGACCCCAATAATCTTGAAGGAAGTATTTCCCTGGATATAAAAGAGGCCAAACTTAATGCAAGTGTCTTAAAAAAAGAACTCAATCTTAGTCTTCATAAAACAGCTCTAAATGCAAAAATACGCGCAAAGCTTCAAGGGCAAAGTATTTCTTATCTAGCAAACCTAAATTCTGAATTAGCAAAAATACATTCTAAGGGACAGATTCGAACTTCAGACCTTTCTATAAATTCTTCTTACAACATAGATATTAAAGATCTAGCACTTTTCAAGAGCCTTACAAATATCCCTTTAAGAGGCGAATTTTTTACAAAAGGAAGCATTAAAGGAAAAGAACCTATTTATAAGATACAAGGAACAAGTAATCTTGCTTCTTCACAAACTAAATACACCCTAAAACTACAAGATAAAAAGCCTCAAGAGCTTGTTTTACAAGTGCAAGATGCTTCTTTAGCTAAGGTCTTATATATGCTAGGAAAGGATAAATTTGCAGAAGCAAAGCTCAATATAAATCTTAACCTACAAGACCTAGATCCTAAGACACTCAAAGGAACGGCACTTATAAAATTACGCAAAGGCTATATTAATCAAAAAGTAATGAAAAAAGCCTACAATGTCACCCTTCCTAAAACACATTTTTCTTTGAACACTCAGGCAAACCTAAACTCTAGTAATATCACCTATAACTTTTCTGTGAATTCTAATCTTGCAAAAATACTATCTAAGGGTAATATACAACCTCAGTCACTTAAAACTAAAGCACAATATTCTATAAACATTAAAGAATTAGCTCTTTTAAAACCTATTATAAAGGGACCTTTCAGAGGTCATTTTTCCACCAATGGAAAAATTTCAGGAGATAAAAAAGAGCTAAAGATTAAAGGCAAGTCTGATCTGGCCAAGTCAAACACATCTTATACCTTAGTTCTTAATGATCTAAGCCCTTCTAGCGCTGAGTTAGACATATCTAAGGCTAAGCTATCTAAACTCTTATATCTAATAGGAGAGCCTTCTTACGCTGAAGGAGACTTAGATATTGAGGCAAAGGTCACTTCTATTTCAAATCTTAATGCCAGGGCAAAAGTCTTTATTAAAAAAGGAGTTGTTAATAAAAAAGAAATCAAAAAAGCCTTTGACATTTCTTTGCCATATACGACGTTTGAGCTTATTAATGACACTATCATAAAAGATGACACACTTCAATCTTCAAGTAAACTAAGCTCAAACCTAGCCACGCTTAATATGAAAGAAAGTACTTATAATCTTAAAACATTATCTTTGAAAACTGATTATCAAATTTTTATCCCCTTCCTTGAAAGACTTGAACCCCTTTTAGAAAGAAAACTTTATGGAGAATTACGGGCTAAGGGAAAAATTACACAAGACAAACAATTTAGTATCACCGCCCATTCAAATATATTCAAGGGAAAGATAAATGCTAAGATAGTAGATGGAAAAGTAAAGGCTAATTTTACAAATTTACGCGCATTAGAAGTGCTTGAGATGCTGGGATATCCTGAGGTCATGGATGCACCTGTTAATGGAACCTTTATTTATAATACGAAAACACGTAAGGGTAAGTTAGACTCACGTTTTGATAAGGCTGTATTAACGCGTTCAAAAGTGACAGACCTAATTGGTAATTTGATCCACACTGACCTTAGAAAAGAACACTTTAATGAGGGTTCTCTTATTAGTCTAATCAACAAGGACATCATTGATTCAAAACTAAAGATGAGCAGTAATAAGATGAGTATTATTAGTAAAAAGTTTATCATCAATTCCAAAAAACAAATTATAAATGCACGCTTTTCCCTTAAAATAAAAAAGTATCCTGCTGATATTATTGTCAAAGGAAATATAAATACACCAAAGGTCACCCTAGACGCTAAGTCTATGATTACGCCAGAGATTCAAGATAAGCTTGGAAAAGAAATAAATAGATTTTTGCATAAGCTTTTTTAACGGATATTCATAAAAAGGTCTATGTGATTTATAAAGACAATAAGACTTATCTTACTTCTTTTCAGGAAGTGTAGGAAAGACTAGTGTAGTTGATAAAAGAAACGAAAAAAGTATAATAAATAAGATCTTTGAAGCTGCCTATACTGCAGATATATCGACTATTATTAATCCTTCTTATACCGTCTTACATAAAGCAGTTTATGGCCTTGAATTAAGGGGTCAATACATCATAATTACGGACAGTTTTTTTATTAGATACCAGTCATGTATATAGAAGCGATACAGACCTTAATATTTAAAAAAGACATCTTCATTCTTAAATCAGAAGAAAATGTTAAGCTAAAAAGCTTCATAATATTTAAGCTTATTTGAACACTAATTAGGGGTTTTTAGCAAAATACCTATCTACCCCATCGGCTATCCCAAGAGCTTGCTTCTTTTGGTATCTATGGTCTATCATACGCTTAGCTTCGCTTGGATGTGAGATAAAGCCTATCTCAATAAGGACAGCTGGCATTTCCGCGCCAACTAAGACCCAAAATGGTCCTGAACGAACGCCACCATCTCTTACATGTTTGTATCTTGTTTTTAAAGAGGAAAGCATATTTTGCTGCAAGTCTATGGCTAATTTATTTGAGGCAAAAATCTTTTCTCTACTCATCAGATGCAAGGTAGCATTCATACCACTTTTTTCCATCTTAGAAATATCTACATTTTCTGCCTTAAGTGTATTTTCTGCTCTTTGACTTCTTTTTGTTGATAAGAAGTATGTTTCTATACCTTGAGCTTTTTTTCTATTTCGCTTTGGTACTGAGTTAGCATGTATAGATAAAAACAAATCTGCTTTTTTCTTATTAGCAAACTTAGTTCGCTTACGTAAGTCAACAAAGTTATCACCATTTCTTGTCATATATACGGTGTACCCACGTTGAAGTAAAATATCACGAAGCTTTTTAGAGGTTTGTAGAACCACTATTTTTTCTCTATACTTTTTATATCCCACCGCTCCTGAATCTTTTCCACCATGTCCAGGATCAATAACTATAATCTTTTTTAATTGATTATATTTTAAGGGGATATATCTCAGTTCACGATTTTCAGAAGACATTTTAATTGTAAGTTCTTTTCCTGAAATCTTATATTGTTGTTTAATCTTTGAATCATTATCAAATACTATACGAAGGGTTCTTTGATCAAACTGAGCTAAACGTATTTTTTTAACAGAGCTGTGTTTTAAAAACATTGTTTTTTGTGTTAAGACCGCATAAATATCATATATAGTCTTATACTTTTTTATCTTATCATTGTTTAAAGAAAAACGGTTTAATTCACTCTTTTTGATATTTCGTGAGAAGCTTAAAATTAAACGTTGGGAATCTTTCCAGCGAATTGATTTGAGCTTGTTTTTTGAACTTATAGATTTTTTCAGTCTTTTTGGGGGTTTCTTTTGATCAATAAGCTTTTTTTGAGACTTTTTTTTCTTAAGTTTATTCTTTTTTATTCTAAGTTTTTTGAGTTTGTTTTCGTAATTAGAAACATCAATATGAAGTTTTTTACCTGTTTTAATAAGACCACTAAGACAGGTCCTACAGAGTTTATCATCATCTTTCATTAGTGCACGAATATACACATTTCTATAATCATTATACGCACGAACAACTTCTGACTTAGAATCACTTTTAGAGTTTGTGTCCGCACGCTTAAGCGTGTCTGTATTTACATCTGCAAAAAGAGTAAGATAAAAAAGTAAGAAAGCTAGAAAGAAACGCAAGCCTTATTCGCCTTGAGTAAGTTTCTTCATAAGTTCTTTAACCGAGATAATCTCGTTAATACGGTAACCATTCGTACCAGAAAAGAAAAGGCCAAATTCTTTGTTTCCTTCATAAGCATCAGAAAGTCTATCTGCAATACAAAAACCAACTGCTTTAGCTTCTACACCACGGTTACAAGGAGCAACACAGTTAGAGATACATTTAATAGAAGGACCTTCACGTCGCTCTATTAGACCTGTAAGGTTAGTTCTAACACCACGAGCAGGATAACCAACAGGTGAACCCATAAGTTGGATATCTTCTTCTTTAGCCGCCATTAATACTTCTTTGAAGTTATCATGGGCGTCACATTCATTTGTTCCAATAAAACGTGTTCCCATTTGAACACCAGATGCGCCAAGGGCCATCATCTCTTCAATATCGTGCTTGTCCCAAACACCACCAGCAGCGATTACCGGCATACCGCCCCATTTTTCTGCTTCTTCAACCACAGGCTTAACAAGGTTTTCTAACTGGTTTTCTTCTAGAGCACATTGATCATATGTGAAACCTTGATGACCACCTGATTTAGGACCTTCTAAAATAACAGCATCTGGTAAACGGTCATAACGCTTTTGCCATCTTTTACAAATAATTTTAAGCGCTTTGGAAGAAGATACAATAGGCACAAGAGCCACATCAGGGTAGTCTGCAGAAAACTCAGGCATATTTGTTGGAAGACCAGCGCCGGTTATAATAATATCAGCACCTGCTTCACAAGCGTCTGTTACAACACGTCCATAATCATTAATAGCGTACAGTACGTTACATGCAATAGGCGCGTCACCACAGATTTTTCTTGCGTCTGCAAAGATTTTGATAAGGGCCTCTTTAGAGTAAAAGTTTTCTACTTCTAAAGGACGTTGGGCAACAAGCTTTTTAACATGCTCTTTTTTATCATAATAACCCGTACCAACTGAAGAAATAACACCTAGACCACCCTCTTTACTCACATTTCCTGCAAGTTGAGACCAAGAAATACCAACACCCATTCCACCTTGAACAATAGGAATTTTAATAGTGTGTTTTCCAATTTTTATCGACTTAAATGACATTATTTTACCTTTACTTGGGCGAACTTACGTTTTCCAACTTGTAGAATATAATCCCCTGCAACGAGCTGCAATTGTTCATCTTCTACTTTAATTTGGTCTATTTTAACAGCACCTTGCTTAATATCTCTTCTAGCTTGTGAAGTTGAGACCTCTAAATTACATTCTTGTAACGCTTTGGCTATCCAAATAGGTCCTTGCATCTCAAAAGAAGGCATATCTGTTGGAATTGATTTCTTTGAATGTACTCTATCAAACTCAGCCTTAGCCCCATTTGCAAGATCTAATGAATGGAACCTTGCTGTAATTTCTATAGCAAGTTCTTCTTTTATCTTTTTAGGATGAAGGTCTCTTGAAGCTGCACCTTTTTTAAGATCTTCGATCTCTTCTAATGTTTTATCCGAAAGTAGCTCAAAATAACGCCACATTAATTCATCAGAAATTGATAATATCTTTCCAAACATGTCATTTGGCTCATCCGTCACACCAATATAGTTCTTTAAAGACTTAGACATCTTTTGAACCCCATCAAGACCTTCTAAAATAGGCATCATAAGAACAGCCTGTTCTTTTCCTATCTCATATGCTCTTTGAAGATGACGTCCCATTAAAAGATTAAATTTTTGGTCAGTACCCCCAATTTCAATATCAGACTTTAGCTCAACCGAATCATATCCTTGCAATAAAGGATAAATAAACTCAGATATAGAGATAGAAATCCCACTTTTATAACGTTTTTCAAAGTCATCTCGTTCTAACATTCTTGCTACATTATATTGCATAGTCAGTTGAAGCATACCCGCTGAACCAAGAGGTGTTAACCAGCTTGAATTAAATACGGTTTCTGTCAATTTAGGATCTAAAATCTTAAAGACTTGTTCATGATATGAAACAGCATTTTCTTTAATTTGTTCATCTGAAAGTTGTTTACGTGTTTCACTTTTACCAGTTGGATCACCGATTTTTGCCGTAAAGTCACCAATTAGAAACTGTATTTTTGCACCATATTTTTGAAATACTGCTAATTTTTGAAGTAAAACAGTATGACCTAGGTGTAAGTCTGGTGCAGTTGGATCAAAACCAGCTTTAACGGTATAACGTGTTCCATCTTCATAAAATTTCTTAACTTTTTTAGTAATCGCTTCCATATCAATAATTTCAGCTGTACCTCTAGCAATCTCTTTTAATGCTATTTCTACCACGTTTTCCCTTTATCTGTATGCAGTCACTTGAAGGTGATTTGGCTAAAATACGAAAAAAGATAG